>JAQBQC010000058.1 GCA_028287205.1 Gemmatimonadota bacterium | reverse complement strand
GCACGGCGTACTCCGCCTCCTCCGGGAAGTCGACGTTCGCGCGAAGCACGAGCTTGTGTCCGTCGAGCGTGATCGACTCGGCGCTGCGCAGCAGCTCGAGCTCCTGCGAGAGTTTGGCCTCGCGCTGAGATCGCTCGTTGAAATGGCGAATCTCATCCGCCGTCGGATTCACCGAGATGGTTCCGGCCGCGCCGTCGAGAATCGCGAGATCGCCCGTGTGCAGCCGGCTCGTCGCATCGCGCAGGCCGACAACGGCGGGGATGCCGAGGGAGCGCGCGAGGATGGCCACGTGCGACACGCGCGTGCCCGCATCGGTCGCGATGGCGGCGATCGCCTCGCGGTCGAGCTGCACGGTGAGGCTCGGGGTCAGATCGTGCGTGACGAGGATCGCGTTCGCGCCCTTGGGCACGTCGACGGGGTCGTGATCGGGAAGTCCGAGCAGCAGCGACAGCACGCGAATCTGCACATCCGCGAGGTCACCGACGCGCTCGCGCATCATCGGCGACGCGTGGCGCGCGAAGTGATGCCGAAGATCGAGCATCGTGATCTCGAACGCCGACTCGGCCGCGAGATTCTGCCTGATCAACCCATCGACGCGACCGATCATGTCCGTGTCCTGCAGGATCAGCATCTGCGCCTCGAAGATGCCGGCTTCCTCCTCGCCCGCATGATGCGCGGCGCGCCGCCGCACGTACTCCAGGCGCTCGCGCGCGCGCATGAGCGTGGAGCTGAAGCGCTCGATCTCGGCGGGGATCTCCTCATCGGACACGATCCGCTGCGGCACCTCCGGGACTTCCCAGTGGAGCACGTAGACAGGCCCGGCAACGATGCCGGGTGAAGCGGATATGCCGGTGAGGCGCTGATCCACTACCGCTCTCCGAACTTGGCGGCAACCAGATCGGCGATGGCGTTCACCGCCTGCTCTGCATCCGGTCCGTTCGCGCGCACGAGAATGTTCGAGCCGTACTCCGCGGCCAACATCATCACTCCCATGATGCTCTTCCCGTTCACCTCGAGATCATCGCGCACGATCGTTATCTCGCACTGGAATTTGGACGAGAGCTTCACGATCTCGGCCGCCGGGCGCGCGTGCAGTCCGTTCTTGTTCACGATCTCAACCGTGCGTTCCATCATCATGAGGCGACCGAGTGAAGAGCGAGAAGTACGACGATCAGCAGCGCGACGCGCCAGCCATCGAGGCGGCCGTGGAGCTTGACCAGTGCCGTGCCGAGGAGCGCGGCCATCGCCAGCAGCAGAAAGACGAGCGCGTGCGGGCCCAGCACGGATTTGCGCGCCACCTCGGCGATCGGCATGCTGGAGTGGCCGAGGATGCGCGCGGCCGCGAGCGGGAGTGCGAGCCCGCACAGGAGCATCACGGCGCGCGCGAGATACTCCGGCCCCTGCCGCAGGATCGGCTTGGCAAGCGAGCCCGCGACGCGCATGCCGTGCGTCCAGCCGGTGCGAAGCCCCCAGATGCGAAGGGCGACGTGGCCCGCGTTGTACAGCACGAGAAAGAGCGTGCCGACCAGCACGGGACCGGCGCCAAGCCCGTACGCCAGCAGGGCGACGAGCACGGTGAACGGGAGCCAGCCCGCCCACACCAACCGGTCGCCGACGCTGCCGAGCGGACCGCACAGCGCGATGCGAAAGCGCTCGATCTGCGCGGGGGGCATCGTTCCATCCAGCTCGACTCGCGCGAGCGCGCCAACGGCGACCGCGGCGAGGTAGGGATGCGCGTTGAAGTAGTGGGTCTCGCGCGCGAGCGCCGCATGATACGGAGCGCCGCCGCGGCCACCGGGAAGCGCGCGCAGCGCGGGCTCCACCGAAAAGCCGATGCCCGTGCCGAGCATCGTCTCGTAGTTCCACGATGCCTGCACGGCCAGCATCCGCACGAACATGCGGGCACCGGTGAGAAAGCGCAGCGAGGGCGGCGCTGGAGTTTCCATCAGTCGCGCAGCAGCATCGCGCATCCGACCGCGAGCCCCCCAATGAAGAACAACGGTCCATGCTTCGCGCCGTGCGAGAGCTTCCACGCGGCACTTCCCGCGATGGACGCCGCCACGGCGACGAGCACCGCGCGGATGGTCGCGGAGTCGCCGTGACCGTTCGCGACCGCGAAGGCGGTGAGGGGAACGAGGAGCGCGATGGCAATCGCGGTGAGCGCGAAGCTGCGGATCCAGTCAGCCGCGAGCCCGCGCATCTGGAGCCACGTCACCACGCGCGCGTTTCCGGCCTCGAGTGCCGGGAGCGCACGCTTCGTCCAGCGGCCATTCAGCCGTCGCAGCAGGTACATGCTCCATCCTCCCACCCATGCGGTAATCATCGCGCCGAGCATCGCGAACAGGAGCGCACTCGTCGCATCGCCATGGCGCGAGACGTAGAGCGCGCCTCCCACCACGGATGCGGTGCCCCATTCCGGATAGCGCGATGCGCCCACAGGAAGCGTCTCGAGCGCCATCATCTCGAGAAAGACGCCCGCGAGCAGTCCATCGCTGGCGCTTCCGCCGAGTGTGCCCGCCAGTGTCGAGGCCACGATCGGACGCGAGAACATTGCCTGCGGAAAGCTCACGACATCGAGCCCCATGAACGCACCCAGGAGCGCGAACGAAAGAATCATCGTGAGCGTCATGCCGCGCCTTCCTCGCCCTTTCCCTCGAGCAGCGCGCTCAGCGGAATCGGACGCGATGCCGGAACATCGCGCGCAGTCACCTCCACTCCGTCGC
>JAQBQC010000392.1 GCA_028287205.1 Gemmatimonadota bacterium | reverse complement strand
GTCGCGTGATCGCGGTGCGCTCATTGCAATACAATTTCGAGACCGTCACGGAGAGCATCACATGCACGCCAGCAATGGTACCTGGCGCTCGATCACCCGTTGTTTCGCAGTTGCGGCGCTCGTGCCCTGCGCTGCACGCGCGCAGGCACCGGCAGCGCCATCACTTTCGAAAGCTCCCGCGCCCGCTTCCCAGAGCTCCACGCGCAGCATGCTGCCGCCTGGATCGAAGGAAGGCGATTGGGTGACCCCTGCGCACGACTACGGAGGCACGCGCTACAGCGAGCTGGACAAGATTACCACGAGCAACGTTGCGCAGCTGAAGGAGGCGTGGAACTACACGACCGGGATCGCCGACGGGCACGAGGGACAGCCGCTGGTCGTGGGCGGCAGAATGTATATCGTCACGCCGTATCCCAACAAGCTCGTTGCGTTCGACCTGTCGAAGCCCGGACCCGCGAAGCTCTGGGAATACGCGCCGCCCATCGATCCGACGGCGTTCGGAAAGGCGTGCTGCGATGATGTGAATCGCGGCGCGTCGTACTCCGACGGCAACATCATCTACAACGTGCTCGACAACCAGACGGTCGCCGTGAATGCGCAGACCGGGAAGGAAGTGTGGCGCACCAAGCTCGCGGATCCGAATCAGGGATCGACGATGACGATGGCGCCTCTCGTCGTGAAGGGGAAAGTCTATGTCGGGAACAGCGGCGGTGAGATGGGCGTGCGGGGATGGATCACCGCGCTCAATGCGAGAACGGGGAAGATCGTCTGGCAGGCCTACAACACAGGGCCGGACAAGGACGTGAAGATTGGCTCGAGCTACAAGCCGTTCTACGCCGCGATGAAAACCCAGAACAGCGGCGTCACGAGCTGGCGCGGCGAGCAGTGGAAGCTCGGCGGCTCCACGGTGTGGGGCTGGCTCACGTACGATCCCGAGACCAACTCGGTGTTCTACGGCACCGCGAACCCTGGCTCGTGGAATCCCGATCTCCGCCCCGGAGACAATCTCTTTTCGACGGCGGCCCTCGCGCGCGACGCGGATACCGGGCAGCTCAAGTGGGCGTACCAGTACACGCCGCACGACGCATGGGATTACGATGGCGTGAACGAGCACATCGTCGCGGACATCCCGATCGACGGTGCCACGCGAAAGGTCCTCGTGCACTTCGATCGCAATGGCTTCGCGTACACCATGGATCGCAATACGGGCGAAGTGCTGGTCGCGCAGCCATTCCAGTACCTGAACTGGGCGACGGGCGTGAACCTGCAGTCTGGCCGTCCGACGCTCGTGGAGGACAAGCAGACGCATCAGGGTCGCATGACGACGAACATCTGTCCGTCGTCCACGGGCGCACGCGATCAGCAGCCCGCCGCCTTCTCGCCACGCACGCATCTGTTCTACACGCCGGCGACGAATCTCTGCATGGACTACGGCGGCGTCGATTTGAAGTACATCGCGGGCACGCCGTACGTCGGCGCAGCGGTGAAGATGTACGGTGGTCCCGGCGGCAATCGCGGCGAGTTCCTCGCCTGGGATGCCGGCACCGGAAAGAAGGTGTGGGGGATCAAGGAGAACTTTCCGGTGTGGTCGGGCGCGCTCGCCACCGGCGGCGACCTCGTGTTCTACGGCACGATGGACGGCGACTTCAAGGCGGTGAACGCCACGAACGGCAATGTGCTCTGGAAGACGCACTTCAAGTCGGGCATCGTCGGTAATCCGATCACCTTCCTCGGCCCCGATGGCAAGCAGTACATCGCCATCTACGAGGGCGTGGGCGGATGGGCGGGCGCGATCGTCCCGGGCAATCTGTCGACGGACGATCCGTACGCCGCACTCGGCGCCGTCAACGCGATGAAGGATTTGCCCGAGCACACCAAGGCGGGCGGCGCGCTGCACGTGTTCGTCGTGCAATGATCGGTCGCGTCGCGGCGGCGCTGCTCGTGCTCTCGACGGCTGGTGCGGTGCCGCACCGGCTGCCAGTGCCGCCGCTTCGCGTCTGCGCCGATCCGAACAACCTTCCGTTCTCCAACGAGCAGCGCGCGGGATTCGAAAATCGCATCGCGGATCTGCTCGCGCACGACATGGGAACGACCGTGGAGTTCAGCTGGCGTCCGCAAATGCGCGGCTTCGTTCGCAAGGGACTCAAGGCCGGTGCGTGCGACGTCTACATGGGAGTGCCGGCCGCATTCGGTCCGCTGCTCACGACGGCGCCGTACTATCGCTCCACCTACGTGATCGTGTATCGCACGAAGAGTCCCGTACACGTGCGCTCGCTCGACGACAGCGCGCTGCGCTCGCTCAAGGTGGGCGTACACATGATCGGTGACGACTATCAGAACACACCGCCCGCGCAGGCGCTCGCAGCGCGCGGGATCATCGAGAACGTGCATGGCTATCCGATCGTCGGTGACTACTCCAAGCCGAATCCACAGGCTCACATCCTCGAGGCGCTGGAGCGCGGCGAGATCGATGTCGCGATCGTGTGGGGCCCGTTCGCCGGCTACTTCGCGAAGCGCGCTCCCACGCCGCTCACGATCGTGCCGCTGACCGCTGCTCGCGACCGGTCCGGGCAGACCTTCGCCTTCGACATCGCGATGGGAGTGCGCCGCACCGACACCGCGCTGGCACGCACGCTCAACGCGCTGCTCGTGCGCGAGCGGCCCGCAATTCACAGGATTCTGTCCGACTACGGCGTGCCGCTCGACTCCGCGCAGGGGTCGGGCGATGCGACTCACGGAGAATGACAATGCGAACGAAGCTTCAGGCGATGGTCTTTCGGGCCGCGATATCTTCGCTTCTCGTGCTCGCAGCGTGTGGCAAGGGCGACAAGACCACGAACGATCAGGACCAGTCGCGCGCCGGCCCCAAGCCCGGCAACACCGACGACATGGGCCAGCGAAACTTCGGCGGCGACAAGACGCTCGCGGTGGCGGGGCGTGAGATCTTCCTTTCCTACAACTGCTACGGCTGCCACGGCGGACTGGCGGGCGGCGCCATGGGTCCGAGCCTTCGCGACACCACGTGGAAGTACGGCGGCAGCGACTCCGCGATCTATCACAGTATTCACGATGGGCGACCGATGGGTATGCCGCCGTGGGCCGGCCGTCTGAACGATCGCGAGATCGGCGCGATCATCCAGTACATCCTCTCCATTCGCACTAGAGATGAGCCGCAGTTCTTCTTCGCCAGGGGCAGCGGCGATTCCGTGGCGAGCGCCGCCACGAATGCCGCACCGCGCCCGAAGATCACGCCCATCCCCACGCCGTGATCGCAGCGGGCAGCTACACCACGGCGGTGCGCCCGTAGGTAGGCGCCCGCCTCGCGCTCGCGGCCTGCTCGAACGAATACGCAATGCGAATGAGCTTCGCTTCGCTCCACGCGCGACCGAAGAACGAGATCCCCACGGGGAGCCCGAACGCGTAGCCCGCCGGCACCGTGATCGCGGGATACCCCGCCTCCGCCGCCGGCGATGAGCTCCCGCCGCCATCGGCGTCGCCGTTCACGAGATCGATGAGCCACGCGGGACCATTCGTCGGCGCGACGAGCGCATCGAGCTTGTGCTTCGTCATGATCGCATCGATCCCTCGTGCCCGCGTGTTCGTCAGCGACTTCGCGAGCGCGCGCACGTACTTCGCATCGGTGAGCGGACCGCGCTTCTGCGCCTGCTCGAACAGCTCCTGGCCGAAGTACGGCATCTCGGTGCTCTTGTGCGCCGCGTTGAATGCGATGAGATCGGCGAGCGTGCGCACCTTGGAGCCGGAGCCAAGCGTGGCGAGATACTCGTTGAGCCCCGCCTTGAACTCGTACAGCAACACCTCGAGCTCCGCCTCCCCTACGTCGCCCATCTTTTCGATCGGCACCGGATCGACGATCACCGCCCCCTTCTCGCGCATCAGATCGATCGCGTGCTGCGTGACCGAATCCGCCGCCGTGCTGTAGCCGAAGTACTGCTCGCGCGGCACGCCGATGCGCATGCCATGAAGCGCGTTCGCATCGAGTCCCGTCGCGTAGCTCGCCTCACGCTTCGCCCGCGGCACCGTCGTCGCCGAGTCGTGCGGATCCGCACCGGCGATCGCGCCCAGAAGAATCGCCGCGTCGGTGACGGAGCGCGCCATCGGACCCGCGGTGTCCTGCGTGCGCGAGATCGGGATGATCGCGCTGCGGCTCACGAGCCCCACCGTCGGCTTGATGCCCACGAGCGAGCACGTTGCCGCCGGGCTCACGATCGAGCCGTTCGTCTCCGAGCCGATTGCAGCAGCGCAGAAGCTCGACGCGACCGCCGCCGCCGAGCCGGAGCTCGAGCCGGATGGCGTGCGATCGAGCGCGTACGGGTTGCGGCACTGCCCTCCGCGGCCGCTCCAACCGCTCGACGAATGCGTGCTTCGAAAGTTCGCCCACTCGCTCAGATTCGTCTTCCCGAGTATCACCGCCCCCGCCGCGCGCAGCCGCTCGACGATGAACGCATCACGAGGCGGACGCGCACCGACCAGCGCGAGCGACCCCGCAGTCGTCTCCATCTTGTCGGCGGTGGCGACGTTGTCCTTGATGAGAATCGGAATGCCGTGGAGCGGGCCGCGTATCTTCCCGTTCTTTCGCTCCGCATCCATCGCATCCGCGATCGTGAGCGCATCGGGGTTCAGCTCGATCACCGCGCGCAGATCGTGGTCCATCTCCGCAATGCGCGCACGATACGCTTCGGCGATCGCGCGCGAGGTCATCACGCCGCTGCTCATCGCCGCCTGGAGCTGCGTGATCGACTTCTCCTCCACCGGTCCGCCCGCATTGCGGAGCCCCCCGGATTGTGGATTCGAACCGCGCGACAGCTCCAGCAGGGGATTGGCACCGGTGCCGATGAGCGCGCCCGCTGCGAGTGACGTCGACATGAACGTGCGCCTGCTGATGGATTGCGATTCGTCGTTCGACATGGGATGCGGGTTCGGGAAAGAAGTGCGCTGCGGGAACGCGGGGCCTCGCCTTTGCACTGCCATTTCGAATGATCAAATGGATCGTTGGACTCGTGGCGTCAATGGGGATCTACGGCGTCGCGCTCCTGATGGCCATCGAGAATGTGGTCCTCCCGCTTCCCTCGGAGCTGATCATGCCGCTCGCCGGCTTTGCCGCATCGCGCGGGCAGATGTCGCTCGCGGGCGTCATCATCGCCGGCACCATCGGATCGGTACTCGGCGCGCTCCCCCTCTACTATCTGGCGCGTACGGCCGGCGAAGACAAAATGAAACACTGGGTCGCGAAGCACGGACGGTGGCTGCTGCTTCGCCCATCGGATCTCGACAAACCCAAACGGTGGTTCGCGAAGCACGGGAGTGTGGCCGTCATCATCGGCCAGATCATTCCCGGCGTGCGCGGTCTGATCTCGCTTCCCGCCGGCTACGCGAAGATGAACGTCTTCGCGTTCCTGCTCTACAACCTCATTGGCACGATCGTCTGGTGTGCCGCGCTGGCCCTCATCGGCCACCAGCTCGGCGCGCACTTCAAGGAAGTGGACAAATACCTCGGGCCGGCCGGCTGGGTCGTGCTGGCCGGCCTGCTCGTGTGGGGAGGTATCGTGCTGTGGAAGCGCCGAAAAGGGAAGAAGCGCGGGGCGAAAAGCTAGTGTGAAGAGGTGAGCGAGAGCTCACGCTTGTCCTCATCCGTGAGCTCGATGCCCGCGGCCGCGATGTTCTCCTCGAGGTGCGCCACGCGCGACGTTCCCGGAATGGGGAGCATCATCGGAGAACGCGCGAGGAGCGCCGCGATCGTGATCTGACCAGTCGTTGCGCCGTGCCGCTTCGCGACGTTCTCGAGCGCGTCGGTGGCCTGGCGGTTGTTTCCGCCGAGCGGCGCCCATGGCAGGAACGGTATGTCGAGCCGCTCGCACTCCTCGAGCACCGCTTCCGACGCGCGGTCGGCGAGGTTGTATCGGTTCTGCACCGACACGACGTTCACGATCGAGCGTGCCTCCGAGAGCTGCGCCACGGTGAAGTTGCTCACGCCGATGTGCCGGATCTTCCCCTCGCGCTGCATCGCAGCCAGCGTGCCGATCGCGTCGGCCAGCTTCACGGTCGGATCGGCAGCGTTGTGAAGCTGGTAGACGTCGATGCGGTCGAGCTTGAGACGCCTCAGGCTTCCCTCGAGCGCTTCGCGCAGATGCTCAGGCTGCAGGTTCGGCTTCCACTGATTCGGCCCGGTGCGTACGTAGCCGCCCTTGGTCGCAATCACGAGCCCCGGCTTGTAGGGCCAAAGCGTTTCGCCGATCAGTCGCTCGGATACCTCGGGGCCGTAGGAGTCCGCGGTGTCGATGAGATTGACGTCCAGCTCGACTGCGCGCAGGAGTACACGCTTCGCCTCCGCGACGTCCTTCGGCTCGCCCCAGATCCCTTCGCCGGTGATCCGCATGGCACCAAAGCCGAGCCGGTTGACGGTGAGATCACCGAGAGTGACCGTGCCGGCGTTTGCTGCGCTCAAGGTTTTCTGGGTGGTGCTCATCGCATGCTCCTTTGATGTCTACTGGAGCAAGACAGATGTGGCACGCTCTGTTCCCGCCAAGATGACAGGCACGAAAAAGCGAAACCAATCGTCCTCCTCATGTGTATAGAGATATGAAGACAAACAGGGGAGGACAGCATGCCGCGTTATGAGTTTTCCATCGGCAGCTCCGACGTTCGGCGAAAAGGTGCCGTCGAAAGCGACACGTTCAAGGATGCGCTTGACGTGATCGCGGTGCAGGCCGATGCCGAGACCGGCGATCTGCTAGAGATCGGTGTCCGCGGATTTCCGCCGGCGAAGTTCCAGTACGTCTTTTCTTTGGACGAAGGCACGCAGGTGTGGCGCGCAGCTTACCAGCGCGCCGCCTGAACGTCCCCCGGCGGTCGTGTGCTCAACCGGCCGCCGAGAGGGGACGCGCGCCCATTCCCAACCGCACGATCCGCTGCAGCAGCTCCGGGTACTCCACCCCGTCGTAGCGCGCGGCCGAAGCGAACTCCTCGCTCTCGCAGATATCGGGATTCGGATTCGCATCCAGAAAATACAGCTCGCCGCTGGCATCGAGCCGATAGTCGATGCGCGCATAGCCTGAGAGCTCGAGCACGCGATAGATGCGCTTGCTCATCCATCCGAGTTGGGCCGCCAGCGCCTTCGAGAGTCCCTCCGCCGCACGGATGCGCACGCCTTTCTTCGCCTGATACTCGAGGTCGTGCTTGACCTTGGCGGTCGCGATGAGCGGCTCGTTCGCGTGTTGATCGTCGATCACCAGCTCCCACGCGGGAAACGACCGCAGCCGCGAGTTCCCCACCACGCTCACGTACAGCTCCCGCCCAGGAATGAACTGCTCGGCGATCGCATCCGTGCCTACGCGCTCGTGGATGAACTCCACTCGCTCGCGGAGCTCGTCGTCATCGTGCACGAGCGACGCGCGCGCGATGCCGATGGACGCATGCTCGGTGAGGCTCTTCACGAACAGCGGAAAGGCGAGCTCCGCGGGACGCCGCACCTTGCGGCCGAGCGGGAACACCTCGAATGACGGCACCGGAATGTGGTGATAGGCGAGCAGCTTCTTCGAGAGCGCCTTGCCGCGCGAAAGCACGAGCCCGCGCGGATTGCATCCCGTGTACGGCACGCCCAGGAGCTCGAGGAAGGCCACGATGTTGTGATCGAAGGTGGCATTCCACTGAAACTCTTCGAGCAGATTGAACACCACGTGCGGCTCCATCTCGATAACCGCATCGCGGATGGGCTGCAGGTCGTCCTGCACGCCGAGCGTCTGGACCTCGTGCCCGAGCTCGCGAAGCCCGTGCACGACGTCGAACTCCGCGCGCCATGCGAGCGCTTCCTGCTCCGTGTGGCCCTCGAGCGTCTCGGGCGGCACGTGGTCCGGGTGCGTGAGCGCGATCACACGCAGCGCGTGGTGGCGGGGCGCGCGCTTCACAGCGTGAGCCATCCCGGTGCCGCCGCGTCGTGCGCGCGGTGTATCGCGCGATAGTGCTCGCCGAGGGTGAGCGAGGACTGGGCGATCGAATGCGGCCGTGCGCGTGTGGTCACCGGGGGGCGCACATCGCGCAGTTCGTGCATCAGGGAATCAATGTACGTAAGCTTTGCGAGCGCGACCGGCCATCTGGCGTAGCGTGAGCGCCAGCGCGACCCCGGACGCAGCCACACGGCGAATGTCTCCGCGAAATCCTCATCGGGATGACTCTGCGCGTACCAGCCGGGAAGGTGCCGAACGAATCGCGTGCTGCGGCGGCGCGGGCGATAGCGATCGGGGTAGGGCGCGCCCGAGGCGCCGAAGAGTGCGCGCCACGGAGCGCGGCGGTGCAGCCGATGCGCGTGCTGGATGGCGTGCGCCGCCTCGTGCCGCATGATCGCCATGCACGAAGCGCGCGTTCCCCCTTCGACCGAATGCATCTGAGCACGCTCGAGTCGCATGAGTCTGGGGTGGGCCAGGTAGAAAGGAATCGCGAAACCGGGAATTCCGCGCGGCGAGAACCACTCTTCTGCCAGCCTTACGTGAGGTCGCACCCTGAGCGAGCGATCCGCGAGCTCCGAGAGCAGCTGCCGATGACAGCGCGCCACCCATTCGCTGGGTCGAGAGAGGTGCAACTCCCGAAAGCGCAGCGTG
>JAQBQC010000358.1 GCA_028287205.1 Gemmatimonadota bacterium | reverse complement strand
GCGTCACGAGCATCCGGCCGCGGTCCTGTAGTGCGAGCATCTGCAGATCGCGATCGCCCAGCCGGCGCGCGATGTCGAGTGCGTCGCCCGCGAGTGCCCAGGCACGCTCCATATCCTTCTCCTCGCCCAGCGCGAGCATGGACTTGATGCGCGCCATCCATCCGTGCTGGATGGTCTCGGGCAGCCCCTCCAGATGGCGCTCGGCGCGTTGCAACCACCCGTGCGCCACCGAGCGCGCCAGCTTGTGGAAGTAGTCCTCCGCGACCGCGAGCGCCACAGCGGCGGCGCGGTCTGCGTCGCCGTTCTCGAGATACAGCGCGTACACCCGCTCGCGCATCTTGATGGAGTCCTCGCTCTTGCCGATCCACCACGCCGCCTCCGCGAGCCGCTCGAGATCACGCGGCAGGAGCGCGCCCGAGGCGTCCGCGGCGCTGAGTGCATCGAACGCTTCGTGCCAGTCACCTCGCTCGAACGCCTGCAGACCAGTCTTCAGTCTCTCACCCAGGCGCGATGCAGCCGCCATCGCGGTTGTATCGATGATCCGTTCACTCGTGGCTCTCGATCCGCCGCGACTGGCCTGCGAGATGACGAGCTCCTCGAGCGACGGCATCAGCTCCTCGACCGTTTGCCACCGATCGGCAGGATCCTTCTCGAGACAACGAACGATCAGCTCGGAAAGCTGTGGCGGCGCGTCCGTTCTGTACGTCGTCACGGGCTCCGGCTTCTCGGTCATGTGAGCGACGATCAGCTTCGCGGGCGAGCGTCCGGGGAATGGCGGATGACCCGACAGCATCTCGTACGCGACGATGCCCATCGCATAGATGTCGGCGCGCGCATCCACATCGGGATCACCTGCGAGCTGCTCGGGCGACATGTAGCCCGGCGTTCCCAGGCCGAGCCCCGTTCTCGTGAGGCGCTCGGCGGGAGTGCCACGGGTCGCCTGCTCGACTGCGCGCGCGATGCCGAAGTCCGCGAGAATCGCGTGTCCGTGCTGGATGAAGATGTTGTCCGGCTTGAGATCGCGGTGAACCACATCGCGCTCGTGCGCGAAGGCGAGTGCGTCGGCAACTTCGCGCAGCAGTCGAATTACCTCATCGATCGGAAGGGCGCCCTGCGTCGCGATGCGATGCCTCAGCGAATCACCGGCGACGTACGGCGTCACGTAATAGATCAGCCCTTCGCGCGCGCCTGCGGAGAGCACGGGCAGAATGTGCGCGTGTTGCAGCCTCGCCGTGACGAGCATCTCGCGTTGAAAGCGCTGCGCGCTGTGCTCGGTGGCCAGCTCCGGCGGAAGCAGCTTCACCACGACCTTTCGGTCGAGCGCTTGCTCCGTCGCCAGAAAGAGGCGGCTCATCCCACCCGGGGACAGCTCGCGCTCCACCGTGTAGGCGTCGCCAAGAGTTGCCTGTAGCCGATCCTGAAGCGCAGTCGACACGCGAGCTCCGTCCATGGGAACACCTTACTTATGGCCATACCTGGCTCGAGGTCAAGCGCAGGGGGTGTTCACGTGCCGGAGGCGAGCGCAGCGATCATCGTGCGTCCGCTGCCCGCCGTGCATTGCGACGTTCGTTCGGGACTTGGACGCGTAGGGGCGCAACGCTTGCGACAGCTGCAATCTACACGAGCCGGCGCGCTCGGACAGCGTACGGGAGAGGACACGTGGCTGCTGAGCCATACGAGGCAAACGCGCGCTCGCTGTTTCGGGCCCTGGAGGCGCGCGCCACGGATGTACTCGTGCCGCGCTGGATCTTTCTGCGGGCGCTCGGGCTGATTTTTTTCTCAGCCTTCTACTCGCTCGCGCGACAGGTCCATGGATTGATCGGCGAGCGCGGCATCCTTCCGGCCGGCCCGTATCTCCACGAGGTGAGCGACGCGCTACACGGCCTGTCGCGATTCTGGTATGCGCCGAGTCTTTTCTGGCTGCAATCGGGAGACAGGGCGCTGACGGCGGCGGTCGCAGTGGGCATCGTGTGCTCGCTTCTGCTCGTGGCGAACATCTGGCCACGCGTGATGACCGCAGCCTGCACGCTGATCTTTCTCTCTTTCGTCGCGGTGCTGCAGGATTTTTCGTCGTATCAGTCCGACGGGATGCTGCTGGAGGCCGGGTTCATCTCCATCTGGTTCGCGCCACGCGGCATTCGCCCCGGACTTGGCGCGCACGACCCGCCGTCGCGCATCAGTCTGTTCATGCTACGCTGGGAATGGTTCCGAATCTACTTCGAATCGGGACTCGTGAAGCTCATGAGCGGCGACGTGCACTGGCGCAACTTCACCGCGATGGACGCGTACTATCAGAACGGGCCGCTTCCAGCGTGGCCCGGATGGTACGTCCAGCATTTTCCGCACTGGTTTCACGCGGCCACTGTCGCGCTCACGCTCGTGGTCGAGCTCTTCGTGGTGTGGGCGGTGTTCATGCCGCACCGCGTTCGGCTTGCGTGCTTCGTCGTCGTTACGGCGCTGCAGATCGGCATCATCGCAACCGCGAACTACGCGTTCCTGAACTATCTCGTGCTGGTGCTCGGCGTGCTGCTGCTCGACGATCGGGCGATTGCGTGGATTGCGGCCGTTTTCCGACGACGCGGTCGCGCGACAGCGGAGACGTCCGAGCATGCGGGCCTGCGCCCCGATCTGGTTCGCGTCACGAATGTCATTCCGCGTTCGCGCGGGCGCGTACTCATCGAGGGGCTCATGCTCGGCTGGATTTTCTACGCGACGTTCTGGGCGTTTCTCGCGCCGGGATCCAGGAGCATTCTCGCTGCGCCGGAGCGCGCGCTGGCTCCCTTCCGCATCGCGAATGCGTATGGTTTGTTCGCGACGATGACGGAACAGCGTTACGAGATCGAGTTTCAGGGGAGCAACGACGGCGGTCGCACGTGGATCGCGTATCCGTTTCGCTACAAGCCGCAGGATCCGATGGAGCGTCCCAAAATCTATGCGCCGTATCAACCGCGCTTCGAGTGGAACCTCTGGTTCGCATCGCTTGGGCCGTGGCAGGCGTCGCCATGGGTCGTCGCGGCGCAGGCACGGCTCGTGGAAGGAAGCGACGAGGTGATCTCGCTCTTCCGGCGCGATCCGTTCAACGGACATCCGCCCGCGATGGTCCGAACGGTCCGGTGGCAGTACTGGTTCACCAGCCCGGAAGCAAAACGAAAAACTGGCGCGTGGTGGACCCGCGAATTTCTCGGCGAGTTTGCTGGCGTGGTGACGCGGCAGCCGGATGGAAGGGTGGTGTTTACGCCGGCGACGGGAGAGTAAGGGCGCACAGAATGGCGGACGCCCGCTTCGAAGTGCGTCCGCGTATTTTCAGATCACTCATCGAGCTGCATTGGCGATCGCAAGTCAGCAGGTAACTCGTTCGACGCGCGATGTCGTGCGAGCCGTGGCGCTACGATGAAGCGTAGATAGAGTGCTCCTCCGACGAATCCTGCAATTCCTCCAATGATAGGACCGATGGGCGCGATCAATCCCCCAACGACGGCGCCGATCGCTGTTCCGATAGCTGCGCCGGCGATCGCGCGCCCGAGCGGCACTCGCCTGAGGAGAGTCCACGCTGCGATGGGCGCGATCACAGCGCCGATGTAAGCGCCAAAGATCGCACCGATCCCGAGCAGCTCTGCGACGGGGAACGGACTTCCAGGAGATCTTGTCGCGCTCACCCACCCCAACAGAACGATCGCACCGATGGCCGCACCGACTATCGCGCCCGTGAGCGTGAGGCCGAGGGTTACCGCGAGAATTCGTCTGATCTTCGTCATTCCGGATACGTGGTGCGCTGCTTGCCCTCGGCCGCCAACGCGCGTTGACGGGTCATGTAGCGCTCGAAGATCGCGATGCGGTCCTCGGGTTGCGGTGCCATCCCGACGACTCGTTCGAGACTATTCAGGTAGTCGGGATAGTTCGTCGCGGCGCGAATCTCGGTGAGAAAGGGCCGCAGCTTGGCGAAGAGCGCGAAATGTTCGGTGTTGGCGTCGTTGAACATCTCCGCGGGGATGGCACCCTGGATCACGAGCGACGCTGCCATGTCCCAGTACGTCGTGACCATTCGATATGGCGCGCTCGCATGACCCGGACCGAGCCACGTGGACAGAACGTCGCGCGCGGTAGTCGGATGAAATTCGAATGCAAACCACGAACGTGCCTGGCGAAGCGCCGGCTCCGTTCGAAGCTCGTACAACTTGAGCAGGACGCCCGCAGCCTCTGTGGCATCAGCCATGATTACCTCCTGGTGTCGCTGACTCGTGCCTGTCACCGGCGCGCGTCATCGCGGCCGAATCGACAGCGCATGCTTGAACACGTTGCGCGGATCCCATCGCGCCTTGATCTGTTGCAGCCGCGGATAGTTCTCGTTGTAGTACAACGCGTGCCAGGGCACGCCGGATTTATTGAACGAAGGGTCCGCATGATCGGTATCTGGATGATTGATGAGCGATCCCTCGTACGCCTCACCGGGTATCGGCACGCCACCGCTCTCCGCGAACAGCTCTCGATAGAACGCACGCACCCACTTCAGATTCGCTTCCTCTTCGCGTGGATCCAGCCACCCGGTGTTGCATGCCGTGTCGAGAATCGAATCGCGCTGGGAAGACGCAGTTGCATCGCGCGCAACGGTGTTGACGCGCCCTCCATAGGTCGCGAGCCCGAGCACACCACCCATGATGTCGAAGTCGGTGCGGGTGAGATAGTCGTGCGCGACCCCGATCTGGCGATCCGTGAATCGTTTCCGAAGCAGCGCGTCCTTCACTTTCGCACTCACTCCGCCCGGTGGCATGGTGAACAGCTCCGGCATCGGGTTCAAGGCAAAGTCGAGCCACGACACTCGCGCCATCTCGCGCCCACTCGGCGCAATGAGCCCTTCGCTCAGCGCGGCGAGGTGATTCTCGATCTGCCGATCGGCATCGGCGCCAGCGGTGGTCACTCCACGGTTGATGATCTTGCCGAATTGCTTGCGATGAATCTCGAGGAGCGTGAAGAGCGAAGCGTTCGGCGAATCGGCGCCGCTGTTTTGCTCGCACCAGCTACCGTGATTTTACAGTAACCTCAGAAACGACGCCTGATTGACGTCGCTCCAGCTCCACTCCGCCTTGAACGTCGTGATCGACTCGGGCGCGCGCGGCAAGAGACGCGTGGGATCATCGCCGATTACATCGGGCGAACGAAACCAGTAGCGCGTGACGATGCCGAAGTTCCCACCGCCACCGCCGGTGTGCGCCCACCAGAGGTCGCGCGACGGATCGGATGCCTCTCGCGAGGCCACCACACTGCTCGCCCGTCCGTCGACGTCGACGGTGACAACCTCGACCGCGTACAGATAGTCCGCCGCGAGACCGAGCTGCCGGCAGAGGAAACCGAACGCGCCGCCGACCACGTGACCGCCCATGCCGATCCCCGGATATTCGCCGAGCGGAACGACGACACCCCAGTTGTCGAAGAGAGCTTGGAACGCCTCGCCGACCGTGGCGCCGGCTTCGACGGCGATCGCACGCATGTCCGGGTCATGGTAGATGCGCGTCATGGGCGAGACATCGATGATCACACGCACGACGGGATCGGACACGAATCCCTCGAGACAGTGTCCTCCACTCGTCACGGCGAGCCGGTGCCCCTCCCTGACTGCCTCCTCCACGGCGAACACCACCTGACGCGTGGAGTGGACGAGACGCACGTAGTCCGGCTTGGCGCGGAACCGCTTGTTGAAGC
>JAQBQC010000330.1 GCA_028287205.1 Gemmatimonadota bacterium | reverse complement strand
TTGAACTCGTGGTTTCCGACGGCTGCCGCGTCGTAGTGCATCGCGTTCATCGCGGCGAACACGGGATGCACGGAGAAGCGCTCGCGACGCGCGGCGACATACGTCAGCGGCGTGCCCTGGAGCACGTCGCCCGCATCGATCAGCACCACGCGGCCCGGCGCCGCGGCGCGCAGCGAGTCGACGATGGTCGCCGCGCGCGCGAGACCGCGAGCCGTGTCCGGGCGATTCGCGTAGTAGTCCCAGCCCACGAGGTGGCCGTGCACGTCCGTGGTTGCCGCGACGAGCAGCGTCAGGTCGCGGGGCGCGCGCGCCCGTGCGCTCGCTGCAACCACGAGTGAGGCTAGCGGCATTAGAACGAGAGCGGCACGCGATGGAATTCGCATCGCGAAAAGCTAGCGGGCCCCCAATGGTGGTGCGAGTACGGCCCCGCCGTTGACCACCGCCCGCGCCGTACCCAACTTCGAAGCATGGGTTACACGATCGTGACGGCCTCCGCGCTTCTCATTCGAATGCGAGTGAGTGAACATCCATCCGCAGAGAGTACGCGATGCCGTCGTTGATCGTCGGTGTCGCCGGCGGTTCCGGTTCGGGAAAGTCCACCGTTGCACGAAAGGTGGCGGAGCTGCTGACGGATATTTCCGTCGCGTCGGTGAGCATGGATGCATACTATCGCAACATGCATCACCTCACGCTCGACGAGCGAAAGCAGCTCAATTGGGACCATCCAGATGTGGTGGACATGGAGCTGCTGGGCGATCAGCTCGAGGCGCTTGCGAGCGGCGCGGCGATCGACAAGCCGGTGTACGACTTCGTGACGCATCTTCGCGTGGCGCGCACGGAGGCGGTGGCCGCAGCGGATGTCGTGATCGTGGACGGCATTCTGTTGTACTGGGATCCACGTGTGCGCGCGCTGTGTGACATCCGGATCTTCGTGGATGTCGAGGCCGACATCAGGCTCATTCGCCGCATCGGCCGCGACATGCGCATTCGCGGACGGCAGCTGAAGGACATTCTCGATCAGTACCTGGCCACCGTTCGACCCATGCACGAGGAGTTCGTTGAGCCTACGAAGCAATTCGCAGACATCATCGTGCCGCACGGCGGCCGGAACGAGGTCGCGATCGAGATGATCGCCGCGCGCATTCAGGAACGTCTTCGCATGGTGACCGCGTGAGCGCGCCCGCGGGCGGCGAGCGCGTGCTCGTCGTCGACGACGAGAAGGACATCGTCGCGCTCGTCGCCTATCATCTCGCGAAGGGCGGTTACCGCGTGTCGACGGCGTCCACGGGCGCCGAGGCGCTGCAGGCGGCGCGCGAGGAGCGCCCCGCCCTCGTCGTGCTCGATCTCATGCTTCCGGGGATGTCCGGCTTCGACGTACTCGAGCAGCTGCGCGCGGCCGAGAATACGCGCGAGGTCGCGGTGCTGATGCTCACGGCGCGCCGTGAGGAGGCCGATCGGATCCGCGGCCTCTCGCTCGGTGCCGACGACTATCTCTCGAAGCCGTTCAGTCCGCAGGAGCTCGTGCTGCGCGTCGGCGCGATACTCAGGCGCCTCGCGGCTGCCGGCACTGCTGCGAGCGACGCACTCACCATCGGGCCGATCGAGATCGACCGTTCGGCACACCGCGTGAAGATCGACGGCGCGGAGATCGAGCTCACGGCCACGGAGTTCAAGCTGCTGCTCACACTCGCCGAGCGACGAGGGCGCGTGCAGGGGCGCGCGCATCTGCTCGAAACGGTGTGGGACGCCGCGCCGGACATCCAGACGCGCACCGTCGACATGCACATTCAGCGGCTCCGCACCAAGCTCGGTGTCGCGTCCGATCTCATCGAGACGGTGCGCGGATTCGGCTACCGACTGCGCTCACCGTCGGCGCGAGCGTCGTGAGGCTGGCGCACCGCCTCCTTCTGGGTGTGGTGCTCGTCGTTACCGTGCTCATCGTGCTGCTCGTGCTTCTGAGCGGCGTGCGCCTGCGCCGCCAGCTCGAGGAGCTCGAGATCGCGCAGCTGACGCGCGAGGCGCGGCTGGTCGCGCGCGACTGGACGGCCGCGGCGGATCCCGATGCGCTGGCGGCGAGCGCTGGCGCCGCCATCGGACATCGCGTCACGCTCATCGATCACCAGGGCCGTGTGGTCGGCGACTCCGAGTTTCAGGGAGAATCGAAGAATCGGCTCGAAAATCACAGCAATCGCCCCGAGGTGATCGCCGCGCTGCGCGACAGTGTGGGGAGTGCCGACCGCACGAGCCCGTCGGCGGGCGATCACGAGCTCTATGTGGCGGTCAGGTCGGAGCTCGGCGTGACGCGCGTCTCGATCTCGACCTCGAGTCTGGACGCGATCGTCGCGCGCGGACAGCGCGACGTTCTGCTCTCGGGACTCGTCGCGCTCGTGGCCGCGCTGCTGCTCGCCGCCGCATTCTCGCGCGCGGTTTCGAACCCCGTCGTCGAGCTGCGCGACGTCGCGCAGGCACTCGCGGCGGGCGACCTCTCGCGCCGCCCCGCGCTCTCTGCACCAGGAGAGGTCGGCGATCTGGCGGCAGCGGTGCATCGAATGGCCGAACAGCTCACCAGCCGTCTCAAGGCACTCGAGGACGACGACATGCACATGAACGCGGTCATCGAGTCGCTCCAGGAGGGAGTGATCGCGGTGGATGCGCGACGACAAGTGGTGCGCGTGAACGAGAGCGGCCGGCGGATGCTGAGGCTGCAGGACACAGTTCCGTTCTCTGCCGATCTTCTTCCGCGCGACCGCACGCTGCGGGAATCCCTCGCCGCGGCGTTGTCGGGCGAGTCGACGGAGCCCATCGAGATCACCGTCGACGGACAGAGCATGATGCTCACCGCGCGCGCGCTCGGCGACGGCGGCGTGGTGCTCGCGGTGTTCGATCTCACCGCATCGCGGCGTGTCGAAGCGGTGCGTAGAGACTTCGTCGCCAACGTGTCACACGAGCTCAAGACGCCGCTCACGGTGATCCTGGGTTTCGCCGAGACGCTCGCCGCGGGCGACGTGCCGCCGGCGCAGGGGATGCGCTTCGTCGAGGCGATTCAGTCGAATGCGCAGCGGATGCAGCAGATCGTCGACGACCTGCTCGATCTCTCGCGCATCGAGTCGGGCGGCTGGGTGCCGAATCCCGTCGCGGTGGATCTGCGTGCGGTCGCGAGCGAGGTGAGTGCGGGCCGGCTGCGCGCGGCACTCGAGAAAGGGGTGCGCCTCACAGTCGAGATCTGCGCGGGCGCGGAGACCGCGTTCGCGGATCCGACCGCGATTCGGCAGGTATATGCGAATCTCGCGGACAACGCGATTCGTCACACGAACGCGGGTGGCACCATCGTGATGTTCAGCGAGCGCAGTGGGCGCGGCACGACGATCGGCGTGCGCGACAGCGGCGTGGGCATCGCGGCCGAGCATCTGTCGCGCATCTTCGAGCGCTTCTACCGCGCGGACTCCGGGCGGGCGCGCGACTCCGGCGGTACGGGGCTCGGACTCGCGATCGTGCGCCATCTCGTCGAGGCGCATCGCGGCCGGGTGCAGGTGACGAGCGTGGTGGGACAGGGGACGACGGTGTCCGCGTTTTTTCCGGACGCGGGGTGAGGAGGGAAGAGTTCAACTGATTGGGCACGAATCAAACCAATGCGACGAATCGAATCGGTGCGGGAAGATGCCACGGTGTGAAATGGTCGGGTCACGCCTCACAAAGGCATGTGACGAACGTTTGCTGAATGCAAGGAGAGCTGCTCGAGGCCGAGCGAGTCCGTTCCATTGTCGGCGGTTTTTTTGACGTGTACAACTACTACGGTTACGGCTTGAGCGAGCGTGTCTATGCCGGTGCACTCGCGCATGAGCTCCGCGATCGGGGCCACATAGTCGTTCGCGAGTTGGTCATCGATGTCCGGTACAAGGGCCGGCACGCGGCTTGGCAACGACTCGACATGGTCATCGACGATCGGGTGATAGTCGAGAACAAAGCGGCGGAAAAGATTTTCTCGGCTGACCGAATGCAACTCATCAGCTACCTGCGAACGACGACGTTCGAAGTGGGTGTCCTTCTCAATTTCGGACCCGCTCCCCGATTCGAACGCTACATCGATCACCCAAAACGAACGGCACACCCGGCCTGGCGCATCAGCGCGCCGCCCGCGTGACGATTCGATTCGTCCAATTGGTTTGATTCGTGCCCAGCCGTTGGCCGTTTAACCGCTCCACACCGCCGTGACACGAGCGTTACTCCGTAACGAAGTGCCGGTTACGAGCGATCCACAATATCCGCGTACGAACAACCCTCGCGGAGAATCTTTGTGAACTCTCGTGTACGCATGCTCGCTGTGGCGAGTGCACTTGCCGGCACCTTCGCCGGCAATCTGATGGCGCAGGATCTGAACGGCGCCGGCGCCACTTTTCCGTATCCGATCTACAGCAAGTGGTTCGCCGACTACGCGACGTCGTCGGGCGTGAAGATCAACTATCAGTCGATCGGGTCCGGCGGCGGCATTCGTCAGCTCACCGAAGGCACCGTGGACTTCGGCGCCTCCGATGCGCCGATGAGCGACGCCGAGATGGCGAAGCTCAAATCGCCAGTGCTGCACTTCCCGACCGTGCTCGGCGCAGTCGTGATCACGTACAACATTCCGGGCGTCACCAAGGCGATCAAGCTCACCGGTCCGGTGGTCGCGGACATCTTCGCGGGCAAGATCACCAAGTGGAACGACGAGAAGATCGCGTCGCTCAACAAGGGGCTCAAGCTTCCCGCGAGCGACATTCTCGTCGTGCACCGCTCCGACGGCAGCGGCACCACGTACATCTTCTCGGACTATCTCTCGAGCGTGAGCCCGTCGTGGGCGCAGGCGCCGGGCAAGGGGAAGGAGCTCGCGTGGCCCGTTGGTCTTGGCGGCAAGGGCAACGAGGGCGTGGCTGGGCAGGTGAAGCAGACGCCGGGCGCCATCGGCTACGTCGAGCTCGCGTACGCGAAGCAGAATTCGCTCCCGTTCGCGGACCTGCAGAACGCCAACGGCGAGTTCGTCACACCGACGATCGAGTCGGTGACGACGGCGGCCGCAGCGGCCTCGGCGAAGCTTCCCGAGAACACCGATTATCGCATCTCGATCGTGAACGCGGCCGGCAAGGGCGCGTACCCGATCTCTTCCTTTACCTTCCTGCTCGTCTATCAGACGCAGCCGGATGCAGCGAAGGGCAAGAAGCTCGTCGACTTCCTGCGCTGGTATCTGCGCAACGGCGAGAAGACCGCCGCGTCGCTCGACTACGCGCCGCTCCCCGCGAGCATGGTCGCGCAGCTCGAGAAGCGCCTGGGCACCATCCAGATGGCTTCGCGATAACAGAATTGCACCGAGCGGTGGAGCGACATATCGTCGCTTCACCGTTTCGCGTGCTCCCAACATCAACCACCGAGACTCGAATGACCCGTGCCAATTCGTATTGGTCCGCGCTCGTCGTCGTATCGCTCGTGGCTGCGCCGCTCGCGGCACGCGCGCAGTACACCACGCCTGACACGACAAAGACAGACACCGCGAAGTCGCCCGATTCGCCGAAGCCCGCTCCGCCGCCACCCGCGGTGAAGCCTGCGACGCCGGGGCTCGACTTCTCCGCCTGGGTGTTCGGCGACTTTCAATATCAGACCGACGACGCGGCGAAGGCGGCGAACGGTGGCTCGCATCCGAACAAGTTCGACATCGGCCGCGCCTACCTCACGTTCAAGGGCCCGCTCGGCGATCGCGTCTCGTACCGCGTGACCACGGACATCAAGCAGGGCGCCGGAACGGACTCGTACAAGGGCTGGTTCGTGCGCCTCAAGTACGCGTTCCTGCAGTACGACTACATGAAGCCCAACGCAGATGGCGCATCTGCATTCGCGCGACTCGGCGTGCTGCACACGGTGGTCGTCGATCACGAGGAGAACTTCTGGCCGCGCTATCTCGCGCAGACCGGCGTCGAGAAGAACGGCTTCTTCTCCTCGGCGGATCTCGGTGTCGCGACGCAGATCACGCTGCCGAACAAGATCGGTGAGATCTACGTCGATGTCGTCAACGGGACGGGCTACGACAATCCCGAGAACAACAAGTACAAGGATTTTCAGGCGCGCCTCACGATCACACCGCTCGCAAAGACGACGTCGATTCTGAAGACGCTGACGATCTCGCCGTGGTATTCGTACGGAGGAAACGCGAGCGTATTCCTCACGAGCCCCACGAATCCGATCACGGATCGCCTCAAGAAAGACCGCTACGGCATCTTCGTCGGCAACAAGGACCGTCGCTTCACCTTCGGCGCCGACTACGCCGAGCGGAAGGACGGCGTCGATAACAACACGACGGATGCGACGCTCGATCAGATCGTGCAGAACACCGGTCAGCTGTTCGACGGATTCGTAGTCGTGCGTCCGCTCGAGTTCTCGAATCCCGATACGAAGCAGTCGTTCGGTGTGGTCGCGCGGTACGATCACTGGAAGCCGAACAAGGACGTGAGCGGCTACGCCCAGTTCCTCGTGGCGGGTGTCTTCTGGGAGCCCACGCGCAAGGCGACGCTTGCACTCGACTACCAGGAACAGACCCCGAAGAACGGCCTTTCGGGCGCGAAGTCGTCCTCGATCTTCCTGCACTGGAATCTCGTCTTCTAGTACGCGATTCCGTAACGCGAAGCACCTCGGCCGGGCCTGTGACGATGCTGTTACAGGCCTGGCCTCTTTCTGTGAACACAGGCCAGCATCTTTCTCCTGGTAACGATTCCCGTCCACCCGGAGCCAGACGTGAACTTACGTATTCTCCTCGCAATCCCCCTCGCCGCCGCGGTCGCTTGCGGCGGCGACAAGAAGGCCGGCGGCGCCGATTCGAGCGCGGCCACGGCGCAGTCCACGAGCAGCGGCGCCGATCTCACGGGCGCTGGCGCGACCTTCCCATATCCGATCTACAGCAAGTGGTTCGCCGACTTCGCCGCGGAGACGGGAGTCAAGATCAACTACCAGTCGATCGGCTCGGGCGGCGGCATTCGGCAGCTCGTCGAGGGCACCGTCGACTTCGGCGCGTCGGACGCGCCAATGACGGACGCTGAGCTCGCGAAGGCAAAGGGGCCGATTCTGCACTTCCCCACCGTGCTCGGCGCCGTGGTCGTCACGTACAACCTGCCGGGCGTGACGAAGCCTCTGAAGCTCAACGGCGATGTCATCGCCCAGATATTCGCCGGCAAGATCACGAAGTGGAGCGACTCGCGAATTGCGTCGCTCAATCCGGGCGTGAAGCTGCCAGCCAAGGACATTCTGGTGGTGCATCGCTCCGACGGCAGCGGCACCACGTACATCTTCTCCGACTATCTCAGCGCGGTGAGCCCCGCGTGGGCCGCGGCTCCGGGCAAAGGAAAGGAGCTGTCGTGGCCCGTAGGCATTGGCGCGAAGGGCAATGAAGGCGTCGCCGGCCAGGTGAAGCAGACGGAAGGCGCGATCGGCTACACCGAGCTGGCGTACGCGAAGCAGAACCATCTCGCCACGGCAGCGATTGCGAACCAGGCGGGCGAGTATGTCGAGCCGTCGATCGAGTCCGCGACGGCCGCTGCCGCGGGCATCACCTCGAAGCTTCCGCCCAACACGGACTTCCGTATCTCTATCGTGAACGCCCCGGGCGCGGGAGCGTATCCGATCTCGTCGTTCACGTGGCTGCTGATTCCGAAGACGATCCCGAATGCGAAGAAACACAAACAGCTCACGGACTTCCTGCGCTGGTACTTGACCAAGGGCGAGGCCAGCGCCGCGACGCTCGACTACGCGCCGCTCCCGCAGCCGATTATCTCGACGCTCACCGCGCGCATCGACTCGATCTCCGCGGGCACCGCGAAGTGACCGCTCCCGATGGGCGCGCCGTCGTCGAAGCCCGCGAGGGTGACGGCGCGGCGCTGCGCATTCATGGCGCGGCAATCGGCGACCGCATCTACTCGAGCGCGATCACCTTCTTCGCGCTCTGCGTGCCGCTGCTCCTTCTCGCCATCGCGTGGGAGATCGGCGTGGCCGGCTGGCCGACGCTGCACAAGTTCGGCTTCGGGTTTCTGACATCCAGCGAGTGGGATCCGGTGAAGGGCGAGTTCGGCGCCGCACCGGCGATCTACGGCACGATCGTCTCCTCGATCATCGCGCTCGTGCTCGCGACCCCGCTGGCGATCGGCGTCTCGCTCTTCCTCTCCGAACTGGCGCCGCGATGGCTGCGACAGCCCGTCGGCTTTCTCGTGGACCTGCTCGCGGCGATTCCGAGCGTCGTGTACGGATTGTGGGGCATCTTCGTGCTCCTCCCGGTGCTGCGCGACCCGGTGATGCCCTTTCTGCGCGACACGCTGCATCTCGGGAAGACCGGACTGTTCACCGGTCCCGCGTACGGGCCGAGCATGCTGGCGGCGGGGATCATTCTCGCGATCATGGTCCTTCCCTACATCGCGTCCGTCTCGCGCGAGGTGCTTCTCGCCGTCCCGCGCTCGCAGCGCGAGGCCGCGCTCGCGCTGGGTGCGACGCGCTGGGAAGCGATCTGGGGCGCGGTGCTCCCCTACGCGCGCTCCGGCATCGTGGGCGGCGTGATCCTGGGGCTCGGCCGCGCGCTCGGCGAGACGATGGCGGTGACGATGCTTATCGGCAATCGCCCCGAGATCGCTGCATCGCTGTTCGCTCCCGGATACACGATGGCATCGCTGCTCGCGAACGAGTTCAGCGAAGCATCGAGCGACGCGCACCTCTCGGCGCTCATGGCGGTGGCCTTCGTGCTCTTCGTGATCACCCTGATCGTGAACGCCATCGCGCGCTGGCTCGTGTGGCAGGTGTCCCGCAACTCGAGCGGCAAAACCGCATGAGTACGATGACGCCTCCCATCGCGCCTCCGCTGCGCCCGACGCTGCGACAGCGCGCATTCAGCGAGCGCACCGTGCGCACGCTCAAGCGCCGGAGGATTGTGAGCGGCATCATGCTCGCGGTGCTCATCTGCGCCGCGGTGCTCGCGGTGCTGCCGCTGATCTTCATCTTCGGGCATCTGCTCGAGCTCGGCATCGGATCGCTCTCGTGGGACTTCTTCACGAAGATGCCGCAGCCTGTGGGCGAGGCCGGTGGCGGGCTCGCGAACGCGATCGTCGGCACGCTCATCCTGATCGGGATCGCCAGCGCGCTCGGCCTGCCCGTGGGCGTGGGCGCCGGACTCTATCTGGCGGAGCAGAAAGGGACGAAGCTCGCGAACACCGTGCGCTTCCTCTCCGATGTGTTGAACGGGCTGCCGTCGATCGTGATGGGCATCTTCGCCTGGCAGTTTCTCGTGCGGCCGGTGGGCCACTTCTCCGCGCTCGCGGGCGGCGTCGCGCTCGGCGCGATGATGATCCCGATGGTCGCGCGCACGACCGAAGAGATGGTCGGAATCGTTCCCGTGTCGCTGCGCGAGGCAGCACTTGCCCTCGGCTATACACGCTGGCGCACCTCGCTCTCGGTGGTGCTTCGCACGGCGAGCGCGGGCATCGTCACGGGCGCGCTGGTCGCGATCGCGCGCATCGCCGGCGAGACGGCGCCGCTCCTCTTCACTGCCTTCGGCAACCAGTTCTGGTCGCTCTCTCTCAAACAGCCTATCGCCGCACTTCCGTTGCAGGTCTTCTCCTACGCGATCAGTCCCTATGACGCATGGCATTCCCTCGCTTGGGCCGGAGCGCTCGTCCTCATCGCGCTCATCTTCATCATCAGCCTCATCGCGCGTTTCGCAACGCGCGCCCGTTTCTCGACCGGTGGTGGCGACTGAGCGCTCGAACCTCCGGGACGACGTGTCGCTCATGAGTCGTCCCGCGGTGTCGCCCGAAGTCGTGCCCCGCATACGCGTCAGCTCCCTCGACGCGTACTTCGGCAGCGTCCACGCCGTGAAGGGCGTCGCGATGCGCATTCATGACCGGCAGGTGACCGCGATCATTGGCCCGTCGGGGTGCGGCAAGTCGACGTTCCTGCGCTGCCTCAACCGCATGCACGAGACGGTGCCCACCGCGCGCGTGGAGGGCGAGGTCGAGCTCGACGGGCGCGACATCT
This sequence comes from Gemmatimonadota bacterium, assembly GCA_028287205.1. GTDB lineage: Bacteria > Gemmatimonadota > Gemmatimonadetes > Gemmatimonadales > Gemmatimonadaceae > FEN-1250. The sequence continues at coordinate 338 of JAQBQC010000330.1, read as the reverse complement.
ACGCCCGCGGCGTGAACGCGATCGCGGTGCGCAAGCACATCGGGATGGTCTTCCAGCGCCCGACTCCCTTCCCCACCATGTCGATCCGCGACAACGTCGCCGCGGGCCTTCGCGTGCTGGACTCGGCTCGCCCCTCACGGAAGGAGACGGACGAGATCGTGGAGCGGGCGCTCGTGCGCGCCGCGCTGTGGAACGAGGTGAAGGATCGTCTGTCCACGAGCGCCACCGGATTGTCGGGCGGCCAGCAGCAGCGCCTGTGCATCGCGCGCGCGCTCGCGACGGAGCCGACCGTGCTGCTGCTCGATGAGCCCACCGCGTCGCTCGATCCGCTCAGCACG
>JAQBQC010000328.1 GCA_028287205.1 Gemmatimonadota bacterium | reverse complement strand
ATGCGTCGGCGTCGCGGCAGCATCACGGCACGGGGCTCGGGCTCGCGATCGCGCGCAAGTTCGTCGAGCTGCACGATGGCCGTCTCTGGGTGGAGAGCGTTCTGGGCGCAGGCAGCCGCTTCTTCTTCACGATTCCGGTGCGCAGCGCGCCCTGAATGCTACCGCACATCCTGCTCGTCGAGGACAACGCCCTCGTCATCGGCGCGCTGCGATTGCTGCTCGAGGAAACCGGCCATCGCGTGAGCGACTCGAGCACCATCGCAAACGCCGCACACGTGCTGCGTACCGATCCGCCGGACGTCGTGTTGCTCGACCTCACGCTGGGCGGCGAGGACGGTCTTTCGCTCATGTCGTCCATCGATGCGACGAGCGCGCAGCGCCCAATCGTCGTCGCGCTCACCGGTCACGATGATCCGGGCACGCTCGAGCGATGCACCAGGGCCGGCTGCCGCGCGGTGCTCGTGAAGCCGATTCAACCGCTGAAGCTGAAGGCACAGATCGCGGGCTGGCTCGGCGAGCGCGCCCTGGCCTAGTCGATCGAGTCCGCTAAATGCGCGTGCGCAGCGCGTCGGGGGTCAGCGCCTGGAGCCAGCTCGCCAGTACAGTGAAATAGTTGGTGACGAGCAGCAGTCCGACCGCGATCAGCAGCACTCCGCCAACGCGGTTCACCCACCTCATTGCCCCGCGATAGCGCGCGAACACCGCGAGAAAGCGGTCGACGGCGAGCGCCGCTATGACGAAGGGTACGGCGAGCCCGGCGGAGTAGGCGCTGAGGAGCAGCAGTCCGCGATGCAGATCCGCCGTGCTCGACGTATAGATGAGAATCGACCCGAGGATGGGGCCGATGCACGGTGTCCACCCCGCGCCGAAAGCGAACCCGACGAGGATCGTGCCGAGATAGCCCAGCGGTTTGTCGGCGAGATAGACGCGCCTCTCCTGCGACAGCAGGCGAAAGTTGAAGACGCCGAGTAGATACAGTCCGAAGACGATGATGAGCGCGCCGCCCAGCCGCGCGATCCACGCGCGCGATGCGAAGAGTACGCGGCCGAGTACACTTGCGGTGGCGCCGAGCGCAATGAATATGAGTGAGAAGCCAAGCACGAAGAGGAGCGCGTGAATGAGCGCGGTGCGGCGCGCCGTACGCACTTCCTCGAGACTCAATCCCGTAATGAACGTGACGTAGCTCGGAACGAGCGGTAGCACACACGGAGAGAGGAAGCTGAGCAACCCGGCCGAGAACGCGACAAACAGCCCGAACGTGGCTGGACTTTCCACACTACCTCCGAATCTGGATCGGCGGGGGCGCCGCCGCATGGGACCACTGCTCAGGTGGTACTATGACCTGAAGTATCGCGCATTTCGACGGGAGAGTCGAACGCGAGATGGGCGGCGCGGGATCGTGGCGCTCCAGATCGATGCGCTGGCGTACGCCGACCTTCGTCGCGCCATGGCACTCGGCTATTGCCCGACCATCTCTCGCTTGCTGCGCGACGAGGGCTTTCACATTCGGCGGTGGTTCAGCGGACTGCCCTCCGCCACTCCCTACTGTCAGGCGGGGATCTTTCACGGGGAGAATGCGGGAATTCCCGCGTTTCGTTTTTTCGACAAGGCGACGCGGCGCGTGATCACCTGCAATGCGCCGCACGGCGTCCAATACATCCGCGATCGCATCCACGTCCCGGGCGCGCTGGCGAATGGCTCGAGCTACGTGAATCTGCTGGACGGCGATGCGAGAACCGTGGCATTCACGGTGGCAACGCGGGAGCGGATGTCCGTGTACCGGCGCCTGGGTGGAACGCGGATGCTGCTGTTGATCGCGATCCACCCCGTACGCGTGCTGCGCATGGCGTTCCAGTCCGTCGTGGAGTGGCTGCGCGAAGAGTGGGAGCGACTGGCATCGACGCTGTCATCGCGGGCGACGCACGCCGAGGGGATTTTCCCGTTCGTACGCATTCTGAGCAACGTCATCGTACGCGAGCTGCAGACCATGGCGATCGTGCTCGACGTGTGGCTCGGCGTGCCGGTCATCTACAGCACGTACATGCAGTACGATGAGCTCGCGCACCACTTCGGGCCATCGAGCACCGGCGCGCTCAGCGACTTGAAGCGCACGGATGCGCGCATTGCCGAGATCTGGCGGATGATTCAGGACGGCGCTCCGCGACAGTACGATCTCGTGATTCTCTCGGATCACGGGATGACGCCGGCGAAGAGCTATCGGGTGCTCTTCAAGGAGTCGCTGGGAAGCACGGTGACGAAGATCATGTCGCGCGGTCCGGGTGCTGGCAGCCTGGCGCGGGCGTCGGATGCCGATGTGCTGACGAGTGCGAGCGAGGACAGCGAATATTCGGATGTCGGGCCGGGAATCGTGGAGAGCGTCGCGCAGATGTCGCGGCACCGGCATCGAAGCTGGAGGAAGGCGCTGCGCGCGGTGAGGGACTGGATCCGCAGCAGATACGGGCTGCGCGAGATCGTCTTCCCCGAGAAATACCGCGTGGATGCGCACCACGAGCTCGTGGTGACCTACAGCTCCTGCCTGGCGCTCATCTACTTCGACGACGATTCGGAGCAGCTGATGCGAGAGGACATCATGCGGGTGCCGCGGCGCGCGTATCTGTATCGCGCGCTGCTCGAGCATCGGGGGATTGGGCTGGTGGCGACGCGAAGCGCTGAGGGCGTGGAGCTCGAGAGCCCGAGCGGGCGTGCGGTGATCGAGCGCGAGAGCGAGTCGGTACGAGTGCTCGAGGGCGAGAATCCGCTTGCGACGTACGGAACCTCGGCGTCCGTGGTCCGCGCGGTGCGCGATCTCATTCTGCAGCCGAACTCCGGTGACATCGTGCTGTTCGGCGCGTACGACGGCTACGACATCGTGTCGTTCGATGATCAGGTGGGAGCGCACGGCAGCGCGGGCGGCGATCAGGTGTACCCGTTCATCATCACGCCGCAGGATCTCGACCTGAGCGACGAGGTGATCGAGGATGCGCGCGACGTGCATCGGGTGGTGATGAGCCGATACGCGTGAGGCGCGCTCGCATGGTAAGCTGCGTACGACCGGCAAATCAGCCCGCTCGTCTTCGAATTCTTCTACCGAGAGGCGACATGCGACTGCTCGCATTGATTTTGATCGTCGCTTTCTCGAATTCGACGCTTTCGGCCCAATCGCTGATCTCGCGCGACTCGATCACGCCCGCGTGGGCGCAGCGGCGTCTCATCGGAGGCATCGATGCGCCGGCTCCCGGTTTTGGAAAGACGTGGGCATGCGTGAAATCATGGCCCGAGGTGACGCGCGCGCTCGTCGCGATCTACGACCAATCCGAGGCGGGCTCCTTGCCTCGTGCGGATGCGATATTGGTGCTGGGCGCCACCGGGCAAGACTCGGCATTCCGTTTCCTCGTCTCTACTCTCGACCATGCAGCTCCTGATGATCCCCTTCGCCAGGAAATGATTCTGGCGCTTGGGAACTCGGCGGATCCACCAGATTTTGTCTACGCTCGACTCGAGCTCGCACTCACCTCTCCAGGCGATCGCGGCATGGCGGCGAGATCGTTATCCGACATTCGCTCTCCCAGAGCGGAATCCGTGTTGCGAAAAGCGAAGGAGAGTGGGACCTCCGCGCCGATGGTCGCGACGCTCGATAAGAGTCTTGCCCGATTTCAGAACGGGCACCCTCGCGTGGTCACGCCGTGCGACTCGACCATGCTGCGCCGCGACCGATAGCGTGCAACCTCTGGTTGCTGTCGTCAATGCACGATCGCGAGCAACCCCATCGCGATTCCAGCCCCACCGAGTAGCAACGACCCAATCCATACCGCACGCACGCGTGTGAGTGCCGCAATCGCGCCGAGCGCGATCGCAACCTGAAAGAGAGCCACCGCGCCCGCGTAGTGATGGTGTCGCTCCAACAGCTCGTCGGCTTCCCGCGACCTCGCGTCGCGCTCGGCTTCGAGCTTCTTCGCCTCCTGGCGTATGCTGTCCTGCTGGGCTGCGTAACGCGCCGTCTGACTCGCGATGTTCGCGGGCGGCGTCTTGCCCGCAGCGACGAACGAGCTCGCCGATGCCTGCATGACATCGGCCTTGATCCCCTTTGCCTGGTAGTACGCCCACTGATCGGACGCCTGCGACTGCAGCCGAGTCGATTCCGTCTTGAGCACGAGCGCCTCATTCACCGTGGCGCCGGCCTCGAGCGATGCGATCGCGGCGAGCGCGGCGAGGATGGCGGTCGTGAGCGCGATCCAGCGCACGAGCCGCGCACTTCCCTTGTCTTCGCGCTCGATCTCCTCATCGATCGTCTCGCGGAGCTTGTCCGTGTCTATCTCGATTTCTTCGGGCATACGTTTCTGGGTGCGGGTGCCGGCGATGCAACAGTCGAAGAGTATCAGGCCAGGTCCGCACCCAATGTGATGCCAAGAATTCTTGACGCCTCATTGCCGTGTCAGCTCGACGCGCCGATTCTGCGCTCTCCCCTGAAGCGTCGCGTTCGTCGCCTTCGGCGATGCGGAGCCAGAGCCGCCCGTCGCCAGACGATCGGTGGAGATCCCGCGCGAGACCAACGCCGCCTTCACGGACGCCGAGCGACGCCGTGAGAGCACGAGGTTCGACGCATCGCCGCCCACGTTGTCGGTGTGCCCCGTGACGGTGAGCTTCCACGTGGGATCGCGCTTCATTATCGCGGCGATCGCATCGAGTGTCGAATCCGATTGCGGCCGGATCTCCGCGCTGTTGTAGGCGAAGTAGATCCCGTACACGTCGACGGGTTTCCGCGCAGCGAGTGCGGACTCCATGTTCTTCGCCGT
>JAQBQC010000312.1 GCA_028287205.1 Gemmatimonadota bacterium | reverse complement strand
AGTCCGGGGCGCCCTCGTACATCATGCACGTCGCGCCGTTGGCCAGCGGGCCGTACACGATGTACGAATGGCCCGTCACCCACCCCACATCGGCCGTGCACCAGTAGACATCGTCTTCCTTGAGATCGAAGATCGCCTTCGTCGTGAACGCGCACTGCGTGAGGTAGCCGCCCGTGCTGTGGACGATTCCCTTCGGCTTTCCCGTAGTTCCCGACGTGTAGAGCGTGAAGAGGATGTCCTCCGCGTTCATCGCGGTCGCCGGGCGATTTGCCGACGCCTTGGCCATGAGATCGTGCCACCATTGATCGCGTCCGGCCTTCATCACGGCGGGTGTTCCGCCGATCGGCTGCTCCGTGCGCTGAACGACCACCACGTGCTCGATCGTGGGCGTCTGCGCGATCGCATCATCGGCGTTCTTCTTGAGCGGCACGACCTGTCCGCGCCGGAATCCGCCGTCCGCGGTGATCAATACCTTCGCCTGCGCGTCGACGATGCGATCGCGCAGCGACTCCGCCGAAAAACCGCCGAACACCACCGAGTGCACGGCACCAATGCGCGCGCAGCCGAGCATCGCGATCGCGGCCTCGGGGATCATCGGCAGATAGATCGCGACGCGATCGCCCTTCTTCACGCCGAGCGAGTCGAGCACGGACGCGAAACGGCTCACCTCATCGAGCAGCTGCGCATACGTGAGCGTGCGCGAGTCGCCCGGCTCACCCTCCCACACGATGGCGGCCTTGTCGCGCCGCGCGCCACGCGCGTGCCGGTCCACGCAATTCACCGAGGCGTTGAGCTCACCGTCCGTGAACCATTTTGCGCGCGGCGGCTTCCAGTCGAGCACCTTCGAGAAAGGCTTCGACCACTCGAGCTCTCGCGCGCATTCCGCCCAGAATGCCTCGTAGTCCCTGGCCGCTCGCGCGTAGATCTCGGCGGAGTTGACGTTCGCCGCGCTTCGGAAAGCCTCGGCCGGCGCGAACTTGCGATGTTCCTGCAGCAGCACGTCGATGTCGGTCATGCGTCATCCATGCGGAAGGCGAGAGAATATCTTAGCGGGCGGACGTGTGGATGCCAGCGGTCACGCGGCAATGCGGCTGTGGTCGTTGGCTCGCCGGCGATGCGAGTGCTACACTTTCCAGAGTGATCGATTCCGCTGACGCCCTTTCCGACCCCGAATTTCAGCCCGATTACGACCCCGTTCACCGCTTTTCCGCGTGGCTGGAGCGTGAGGGGAAGGCGGAGGCCACGGTGGAGGCGTATCACGCGGACGTCGCAGATCTGATTCGCGCGTTCGTGCCGCGGCCGGCGGTCGAGCTGCTCCCCTCGGACCTGAGCGACTACCTCCAGGCACGCGCGAGCTTCGAGGGATGGTCCGTGCCGACCGTCCGGCGGCATCTGCAGGCGATCAAGGCGTTCTACCGCTATCTCGTGATCGCCGAGGAGATTCGCGCACCCGGGCCCGCGGAGCTGCTCGCGGAGCCGGTGCCCGAGCCGCGCGCGCCGCACATCATCGACCAATCGGATGTCGCCGCGATCTTCTCGTACCTCGAGACGCGCGCCGCCACCGACGCCGCGGCGGCGATGGATCTCGCGCTGTACGGCATCGCCTACCACGGCGCGCTGCTCATCTCCGAGGCGATCGGCCTCACGCTCGACGCCGTGCGCGGTGGGCCGGCGGTGATCAAGCTCGACGTGATCGGTCGCCGCGGCGAGGAGAGCCGGCTCACGCTCGACGGCGATGCGGCCGCATGGATGGGTGCGTGGCTCGCCATTCGTCCCGCGCCGTTGCGCGCGGAGCACAAGCCGTTCGTGTTCATCCATCCGCGCACGCGGCTGCACACGTCACGGCAGCGCGCGTGGGATCGCCTCAAGCGGCTTGCGAAGGCCGCGGGGCTCGACGAGGACGTGGCCGAGCGCATCACGCCGCACACGCTGCGGCATTCGTTCGCGGCGCATCTCGCGGCGCGCGCGCTCGACGTCGCGGCGTTGCGCGCCGCGCTTCGCCAGCGCTCGCCCCGCCATGCGAGCAAGTACATCCCGCGCGTCACGAAGTCCGAGGCTCCGCACACGCTTCGCGACGTGAGCCCCGACGCGTGACCATGGGCTCGCGCACGCACGATTCTGTCATCACCGCGCGCGGCCTCGGGCGCCGCTTCGGTGGCCGCGTGGCCGTGAGCGATGTGACGCTCTCGCTCGAACAGGGCGACACGCTCGCGCTGTTCGGCCCGAACGGTGCTGGCAAGACGACGCTGCTCCGAATGCTCGCGGGACTTCTGCGACCGACCAGTGGAACCGGAATGGTGGCCGGCGTCGAGCTCCCAGGCGGAGCCGAGCTGCGCGCCGCGATCGGATACATCTCGCACGCGAGCATGCTCTATGCGGCGCTGAGCGCGCGCGAGAATGTCGAGCTCACGGCGCGCCTCTTCGGCGTGCGGAATGCGCGCGCGGCCGCGATGCGCGCGCTCGAGCGCATGGAGCTTGCCGATCGCGCCGAAACGCCGGTGCGGCAGCTGAGCCGCGGGATGCAGCAGCGCGTCTCGATCGCGCGCGCGACGGTGCACGATCCGCGAGTCGTGCTGCTCGACGAGCCGTTCACCGGCCTCGACGACTCAGGCAGCGCGGCGCTGGGCGCTCATCTCGCTGCGCTGCGCGCCGCGGGCACCACGATGGTGCTCGTGACGCACCAGATCGCCGAGGGGCTCGCGCTCGCGACGCATGCGGCGATCATGCGCGCGGGCACGCTCGTGCGCCTCGAGGCAGGCGAGACGATCGACCCGGCCACGTATCTCACGGTCTATCGCGAGCACGTGACGCATGGCGCCTAACACGCTCTCGGCGGCGCTCCTCATCGCGCGCAAGGACCTCGCGATCGAGTTCCGCACGCGCACCGCCTTTTTCTCGGCGGCAGTGTTCGCGCTGCTCGGCATCGTCATCTTCTACTTCGCCTGGGATCCCACGGCGGTGGCCCCTATGGATCTCGCGCCCGGTGTACTCTGGGGGATCTTCACATTCTCCGGGCTGCTCGGGCTGCAGCGCTCCTTCGGCATCGAGCAGGCGGACCGCGCCATCGACGCGCTCCTCGGCGCGCCGATCTCGCGCGAGTCCATCTACCTCGGCAAGGCGATCGCGAATCTCGTGTTCGTGGCGGCCGTGCAGGTGATCGCGATCCCGGCGGTGCAGCTCTTTTACGGGGTTCCGCTGCTCGAGCACGCAGCGGTGCTCGCGCTGATCGCGCTGCTGTCCGCGATCGGACTGGTGGCCGTTGGTACGCTCTTCAGCGCCATGGCGGTGAACACGAAGCTGGCCGAGATGCTGCTGCCCGTGTTGTCGCTCCCATTCTTCGTGCCGATAGTGATACCCGCGGCGCAGGCTACCGCGCGATTGCTGGCCGGGAGGCCCGCGGCCGAGAGTGTGGGATGGCTTAAATTGCTGCTCGCATTCGATATAGTGTTCGTGGTGGCGTGCACGCTCGCGTTTCCATTCACCATCGAGGAATGACGACTCCCTCCGTTCCTGCGCGTGCGGAAGACGCGGCGCCGGCGCAGCACTCAGGTATCGACTGGTTGTTCGTGATCGCGGTGCTCGCGATCGCGGCGGCGCTCGTGCGCGTGATCTATTACACGCCATTCGAGGCGGTGCAGGGGCCGGCGCAGAAAATCTTCTATCTCCATCTCCCCGCAGCACTCGACGCCTTCATGGCGTTCGGCATCGTCGCCCTTGCCGGCATCGGCTATCTCTGGCTCGGCGATCTGCGTCTCGATCGCGCCGCCGAGAGCTCGGCCGAGGTGGGTGTGATGTTCACGACGGTGGTGCTGGTGACGGGCCCGTTATGGGCGCGCCCGGTGTGGGGCACGTGGTGGACGTGGGACGCGCGCTTGACGCTCACGCTCTTTCTCTGGTTCATCTACGTGGGCTATCTCGTGCTGCGCGGTGCGATCGAGGATCGTGCGCTGCGCGCGCGCTACTCCGCGGTGCTTGGCATTTTGGGCTCGCTGCTCATCCCGTTCATCCATCTGAGCGTCTATCTCTTTCGCACGCTGCACCCGCGCCCGATCGTGCTCAAGCCGAGCGCGCCATCGCTGCCACCGGAGATGCTCACGACGCTGATCATCTCCTTCGTTGCCTTCACATTGTTCTATCTCGCACTCGTGCGGCAGCGGTACCGCCTCGCGAGCGAACGCGACTTGCTCGAGCTCGAGGAGGGGCGCTGATGCCGCACGACGAGAGCTACTATTACGCGGCGTACTTCGCCGCGATCGGCATCTACACGCTTTACACGATGAGCGTGTGGAAGCGGCGCCAGACGGTGGCGTTGCGCCGAATCGCGCTCCGGCGCGAGCGCTGAGCGCTTCGCGACGCGCTCGCTCGCGCTCGACGCTCGCGTGCGCATGAGCTCCGGTGTGGTCTACCTCGTGGGCGCCGGTCCCGGCGATCCCGGGCTGCTCACCGTTCGCGGTCGCCAGCTCCTCGCCTCGTGCGACACGATCGTCTACGACGCGCTCGTGAATCCGCTTCTCGTCGACGACGCATGGATTGGACGCGTGAGCGAGGCGGAGAAGATCTTCGTCGGGAAGCGCGGCGGTGCGCCCTCGATGGAGCAGGACGCCATCACGGCGCTTCTCGTGCGGCTCGCGCGGGACGGAAAGCGGGTGGTGCGCCTGAAGGGCGGCGACCCGATGGTGTTCGGGCGCGGCGGCGAAGAGGCGATCGCGCTTGCGGCGGCCGGGCTCGAGTTCGAGGTCGTGCCGGGCGTCACCGCGGGAGTGGCAGCGCCGGCGTACGCGGGAATCCCCGTCACGCATCGCGGCGTCTCGACGTCGGTGACGTTCATTACAGGTCATGAAGATCCCGGGAAGGACAGGGATCAAACCGACTGGGCTGCGCTCGCCCGCGCCGGCGGCACGCTCGTGCTGTACATGGGCGTGAGCCGGCTCGCGAAGATTGCGACCGCGCTCATCGAGGGCGGCCGCTCTCCGAGCACGCCCGCCGCGATCATCGAGTGGGGCACCTATCCACGGCAGCGCACCGTCACCGCCACGCTCGCCACTCTTGCCGAGACGGCCGCGCGCGCAAAGGTGATCGCGCCGTCCATCGCGCTCGTGGGCGACGTCGTGAAGCTGCGCGAGGAGATGAGCTGGTTCGACCGGCGTCCGCTCTTCGGCCGCACGATCGTCGTCACTCGCGCGCGCGAGCAGGCGTCGCATCTCCGCGTGCTGCTCGAGATCGCCGGTGCCGCCGTGATCGAGGCGCCTGCAATCCGCATCGAGCCGCTCGATCAGGCGCCTTTGCGCGCGGCGCTGCAGAAGCTCGCGTCGTACAACTGGCTCGTCGTCACCAGCCGCAACGCGGTCGAGCTGCTCTGGGCGTCACTGCGCGAGCTCGGCCTCGACGCGCGCGCATTCGCATCGACGAAGCTGTGCGCCGTGGGCCCCGCAACCGCGGACGCGCTGCTCGCGCGCGGGCTGTCGGTCGATGTCATTCCCGATCGCTACGTGGCCGAGGGAGTGATCGAGAAGCTTCGTGAGCGCGATGACGTTCGCGGCGCACGCGTGCTCTTCGCGCGCGCGGCCGGCGCGCGCGAGCTGCTCCCCACGGCCATGCGCGAGATGGGCGCCGTCGTAGACGAGATCGAGATCTATCGCTCGGTTCCCGATCTCACCGGGCTCGACACCCTTCGCGATGCGCTCGATGCAGGCTCCGTCGACCTGGTCACCTTCACGTCCGCATCCACCGTTCGCCACTTCGTCGACGCGCTCGGCGCCGAGCGCGCGGGGCTCGTGCGCGGCGCGTCGATCGGACCCGTGACCAGCGACGCGGCACGCGCGCTCGGTGTGCCCGTGGCGATCGAGGCGGCGGAGTCGACGATCGCGTCGCTCGTGCAGGCGATCACGACGCACCTCGCTCGCTAGCCATCGCCCCGAATGCGTCTCAGCTTACGGGTATGACAGCCCCCGTCCGAATTGCGACGCGCGCCTCCGAGCTCGCGCTTCGGCAGGCGCGCATGGTGCAGGCGGCACTCGAGGCCGCGGGTGT
>JAQBQC010000280.1 GCA_028287205.1 Gemmatimonadota bacterium | reverse complement strand
ACATGCGCGAGCGCCGAGGACGGAATCGCAAGCGTCGCCACGAGTGTGAGTGCGATCGCGCGCACGAGGTGGCGCAGAAACTTCGTTCTCGACGATCGCATCGCATTAGCCTTATCCGAGTGGACCCGCAGTGTCTGACAACATATCATGGTGCGTAAAAGTCGCTCCATCGCTTCGCCGGAATTTCCTCGCCCGCACGTCGCCTTCCTCGTCCCAGAGGAACCATGCGATCCGCTTCGCTCGCTACACTCCCGCTCCTCGCGCTGCTCGCGCTCGCCCCTCCCCTGCGCGCCTCTCCTCCGCCCGCACTCCACGCCACCCCGGCACGCGTCACCATTCTCTACGACGCCTTCGGCACCGCACCCGGCGCTATCCAGGATTGGGGCTTCGCAGCGCTCATCGAGTACGACGGACGCCGCATTCTCTTCGACACCGGAGACAACGCGGCGATCTTCGAGAAAAACGTGCGCGCGTTGCACGTCGATCTGCGGCGCCTCGACTTCGCGATCATCTCGCATCGCCACGGCGATCACGTCGCGGGGCTCAGTTATCTGCTCCGCGTGAATCCGAACGTGAAGATCTACGCACCGCGCGAGAACTTCGGAGTGTTCGGCTCCTCGCTGCCCGGCACTTTCTTTCGTACCGACCCAACGCTCCCGAAGGCGATGCGCTACTTCGACGGCGCGCCGCCCGCGCAACTGAGCTTCGGATCTGCGTGGCCCGAAGCGCACTTCACGCTCATCGACACGCTCACGGAAGTCGCGCCCGGCGTCACGCTCGTGTCGACAGTCTCTCGCACGCCCGGCACGCTCGAGCTGCGCGAGCTCTCACTCGTGATTCGCACGCCGACGGGCGCGCTGATCGTCGTCGGCTGCTCGCACCCAGGTATCGAAGCGATTCTGCAGGCAGCGGCAGTGGTGACCCCGCAGGTCGCGCTCATCGTCGGCGGACTGCATTGGGTCACGGCCGCCGACAGCACGATCGCGCGACTGAGCACGGCGCTTCACGACAGCTGGCACGTGCGCCAGATCGGGCCCGGTCACTGCACCGGCGAGCCCGGGTTCGCCGCGCTACAAAAACAGTTCGGCGTCGCCTATCTCTACGCCGGGCTGGGCACCGTTCTACAGCGCGCCGCCGCTGATTCAGCCGAGTGGGAAAGCCGTCCCCCGTCGGCGCCCGACTAACCCGTACGTGTGGCTAACGCGGCCAGAGATACGAGAAGACCAAGGCGGTGAGCACTGCGTAGATCAGCGAGTCGATCGTCGCCTTGATCGTGATCCCCCAACTGCGGCTATACCAGATCGACAGCTGCCACAGCGCTGCCGCGTACGCGATGAACGAGACCAGCCCCGCGAATCGGAACACGGCGCGGAAGGGCGCGCCCGGCTGCAGCGCATGCGCGGCGACGTATGCCGTCAGAATTCCGACGACGATCAGGTACACGAACCAGAGCACCAGCTCTCGCGTCATCGACATGGTCTCCCGGGTTGGCATCACCGTCATCACCACCCTGGGCCCGCGCGCCACCTTTGCCATGAACTCCGCGGACTTCATCTCGGCCATGCTCGCCGGCCGCGGCATCATGTAGTCACCCGGCACGGTGACGAGCGGACGCAGTGCGTCCATCACCTGGTCCTCGTTCGCGAGCTTCGGATAGTCGGTCTTGTGCCACGGTGAAGCCATGTGGATGATCGAGCTGACGAAAAACACGACCACCGACGAAAGCAAAATCGGAAGCCACAGCGCACTCATGGAAGTCATGTGTCCCTCCGGCGCATTGCAAGTACGGTTGACCGACAGGTGTGTCACCGCTGCCAACGTACGCCCGGGGCCCGCGAGGCGGAAGGTTGACGAGCAGGCTGCCAACAACGCGAACGGGCGGAGCATCCAGCACTCCGCCCGTCGGCGTCAACGACTCACCTTCCCTTCTGGACTATGCCTTCAGCACGACCTTCTCGCACCCGTCGTACTTATTCACGAACATGTCGTATCCCGATGGCGCATCCTCGAGCCGCAGGCGATGCGTGATCACGAAGCTCGGATCGATGTCGCCGTTCTGAATGTGCTGCAGCAGCGGCCTCATGTAGCGGTGCACGTGGCACTGCCCGGTCTTGATGGTGAGCGAGCGATTCATCAGCGATCCCATCGGGAACTTGTCGATGAATCCACCGTAGACGCCGATCACCGAGACCGTTCCACCGTTCTTGCACGCCATCACCGCCTCGCGCAGCGCGATCGGGCGATCGGTCTCCAGCATCATCGCCTGCTTCGTCCGGTCGTACATGTACTTGATGCCCGGCGCGTGCGCCTCGAGCCCGACGGCGTCGATGCAGTGATCCGGTCCGCGGCCGCCGGTGATCTCGTTCAGCGTGTCGACCACGCTGTCGACTTCCTCGTAGTTGATCGTCTCCGCGCCCGATTTTTCGCGCGCCATGTCCAGACGGTACCCGAAGCGGTCGATCGCAATCACGCGCTCGGCGCCGAGCATCTTGGCGCTCGCGATGGCGAACTGCCCGACCGGTCCGGCACCCCACACCGCGATCACGTCACCCCGCTTGATGTTGCACATCTCCGCGCCCATGTAGCCGGTCGGAAAGATGTCCGATAGAAAAAGCACCTGTTCGTCGCTGAATCCGTTCTCGATCTTGAGCGGGCCGACGTCGGCGAAGGGAACGCGCGCAAACTCCGCCTGCCCTCCCGCGAAGCCGCCGAGCATGTGCGAGTAGCCGAAGATACCCGCCGGCGAATGGCCCCACATCTTCTCGGCCATCCATCCATTCGGATTCGAGTTCTCGCAGAGCGAGTACGCCTCCGCGCGACAGGCGGCGCAGGTGCCGCACGCGATCGGGAACGGCACGACCACGCGATCCCCTACCTTGAGATTCTTCACGCCTCGTCCCACGTCGACGAC
>JAQBQC010000266.1 GCA_028287205.1 Gemmatimonadota bacterium | reverse complement strand
AAGCTCGACGCGCCGTGCGCCGATCGCGCGTGCATGCGCGAGGGCCGCTTCGCCGAGCGCGCGTCCGACGCCGAGCCCGCGCACCGACTCCGCGACGGTCATCTTCGCGAGCTCGAAGATCCCTTCGTCCTCGCGCATGAGCGCGCACGCACCTACCGCCTCGTCATTGAGCTCGGCCATGAAGATGTAGCCGCCGGGCGCGAGGATGTACGTCTCGGGATCGCCGAGATCGCGGGAGTCGCGCGCCTCGACGGTGAAGTATTTTCGGATCCACGCGAGATTGAGATCGCGAAACGCGTCAGCGTGCTCGGGGCGATACGGAACGATGCGGAGTCCATCGTGAGGCATGAGCGGTGCCCATGCGCACACAGGCGAGGAGGTCATGGGGCGATCTCGAAAGTCGCGCTCGTCACGAATTTCCCGTTCATTCACGAATAATACAGCTACTTCACTCCGCTCGACACGATGAAGATTCGCCCTGAGTGATTCCCGTGCACGCCGCTCCACGCGGCGGTGAGCAGGAAGTCCACGGTGCCGTCTCCGTCCACATCGCCAATGCCCACGGCATCGAAGCCGAAAGTGTCGCCGGGAATGCGATCGGTATAGGTCTTCATGAGATGGCCGTCGCCTCCCGAGTACAGGTACACACGCCCGCCCGACGTTGTAGCGGCGGAGTATTGCCAGGATCCAATGACGAGATCCGCGTTTCCATCGTGATCGACGTCGCCGGTTTTGGCGGGGCCGATGCCGAAGCCCTCGCCCGCGCCTTCGCCCGTGAGGGTGAGCAGCCGCTTGCCATCGCGCCCCGAGTGCACGTAGATGCGCCCCGTCGATGCTCCCTTCGCGCCGTTCGTGTAGTCGGACGCGTAGACGTCGGGCACGCCGTCGCCATTCACGTCGCCCATCACGGAGACGAACATCGCGCCGAGCGCGCGACCCGTGGAATCGGACTCGATGATGAACGTCGGCTTCTTCGAGAGCCCATCGTACACGTAGGTTCGCCCCACTTTGCCGCTGCCAGCGGCAGGAGCACCCACCACGATGAGCGTGCGCTTTGCGTCGCTCCAGCCGCCCACCGTGCTGCCGAACGCATCGCCCGCGCGCTCGCCGGTGAGCGTCGAGAGGAGATGACCGTCCTTTCCGGAATACAGATACGCGCGACCGGCACCGCGTCCACCCGCATTGCTCGTCGGGGCGCCAACGAGAACGTCGGCGTGTCCGTCGTGGTCGACGTCGCCCGCCGTCGATACATGCTGACCGAATGCATCCGAGTCGTTCTCCGCTCGCAGCGTGAACAGCGTGTGGCCATCCTTGCCCGAGTACACGTACGTCCGCCCCGAGTACGGCGCACCGGCCACCACATCCTGCGTGCCGTCGCCGTCCACGTCGCCAGCGCTCTCGACGCCGGTGCCGAGCTGCTCACCTGGCTTGCCGTCCACGGACCAGAGCAGCTTCCCGGTGCGGCTCGAGTAGGCGTACACACGGCCGGCATTCGCGCCTCCTGCACTCCTGGTGGGCGCCGACGTCACGAAGTCGATCGCGCCATCGTGATCGACGTCGCCCATGCCGCGCGCGATCCATCCGAATTGATCGCCGGCCGAATCGCCGTCGACCTCGAGGAGCACCTTCACCTTCTCGACGAACGGATTTGCAAAATCAGCCGCGGTGGGAAGGAGCGTCTTGTATCGCGGATCGACGCGCAGACTCGCGTACGCGGAGTCGACATCGAGCTGAGTCATGTCGTAGTTGCGCGATGACCTTACGCGAGCGAGCAGCGCGAATGCGCTGTCCTTGTTTCCCTTGAGCGCGTACACGCCGGCGAGATTGAACATCGCGGCAGGCGAATTCGGCTCGAGTGCGATCGCTTTCTCGTAGGCTGCCATCGATCGGTCGAGCTCACCCGTCTGCCGATAGCACAGCGCCAGCAGCCGCCACGCGTTCGCGTTGAAGGGAGTCGTCGCGGTCACCTCTTCGAGGATCTTTGCCGCGCCGGCGGGATCGCCCCCGTAGATATGCCCCATCGCCGCGGAGATGCCTGGAGTGGGCACCGTTGGTGCGCCCTGCGCGCTCGAGCCGCGCGAAAATCCCAACATGGAAAGCGCCACGGACATCACCACGACTCGCCGCGCCATCGATCTCACACTGGCTCGCATGTGCGCTCTCCCGACAATGACGAAACGCGAGCACGACGGCTCTGGCTCGAATATGTCAGTGCCCCCCTGCAACGCCTCGCTGGAAGGAGAATTCTTGCCATTCCCTGACACCGCCGAACGTCTCGCGCACCAAACGAGCATACCATAGATTGACACCCGTACCTTTCCCTGGGGAGCGCTTACGGGTGGCGACACCGCATATCGACCAGTTGCAGGCGTCGCTCGGCACCCAGTACAAGCTCCAGCGCGAGTTGGGTCGCGGCGGGATGGCTACGGTCTATCTCGCCACTGACCTGAAGCATGGGCGCGAGGTCGCGCTCAAGGTGCTGCACCCCGACCTCGCCGCCACGGTCGGCCCCGAGCGCTTTCGGCGCGAGATCGGCTTCGCGGCCACGCTCTCGCATCCGCACATCCTCACCGTCCTCGATTCCGGTGAGACGGCCGACGGTCAGCTCTGGTTCACGATGCCGTACGTCGAAGGGGAGACGCTGCGCGCGCACCTGCGACGCGACAAACAGCTCCCGATCGAGGAGGCGCTGCGAATCACGCGCGAGATCGCGAGCGCGCTCGACTACGCGCACGAGAAGGGCGTCGTCCATCGCGACATCAAACCGGAGAATCTCCTGCTCACGAAGCGTGGAGATGCGCTGCTCGCCGACTTCGGCATCGCGCGAGCGCTCGGCGCCGACACTTCGGCGGGAGGAGGACTCACGCAAACGGGGCTCGCCGTCGGCACACCGCAGTACATGAGTCCCGAGCAGGCGAGCGGCGAGCGTGATCTCGGCTCGCGCAGCGACATCTACACGCTGGGCGCCGTGTGCTACGAAATGCTCGCGGGCGAGCCGCCCTTCACAGCGCCGAACACGCAGGCGATGATCGCGAAGATGATGACGAGCGACGCGCCGTCGGTGCGCGTGCTTCGGCCATCGGTGCCGCAGGCGGTGGATGCGGTGCTGCAAAAGGCGCTCGCGCGCGTGCCCGCAGATCGATGGGCGACGGCGGGCGAGCTCGGTCACGCGCTCGAGACGGCGGAGCGCACCTCGTTTACGGGAACGGCCGCAGCGTCCGCGCCGGCCGCTCGCGCGCCGGTGAAGCGTCGCGTACCAACGACTGCGCTGGCTCTCATCCTCGGCGTTCTGGTCGGCGGAGGTTTATTGTTTGCGTGGCGCTCGAAGTCGCACGATGGCGAGAGCTCGCCGGGGATCGTGCGGCTCGCAGTGCTTCCCTTCGAAAGCGTCGGCGACACGAGCGACGCGTACTTCGCGGCAGGCATGACGGACGCGGTGCGCGGAAAGCTCACGGGGCTTCCAGGCATCGAGGTCATCGGCTCTGCGAGCTCCGCGCAGTACCGCAACACCACCAAGTCTCCGCAGCAGATCGGCCAGGAGCTCGGCGTTCGCTATCTGCTCATCGGACGCGTACACTGGGCCCGGGTCGCTGGCGGTGCAAGCCGGGTGCAGGTGAGCCCCGAGCTCGTCGACGTCGCTACCGCCGCAGACAAATGGCAGCAGCCATTCGACGCGCCGCTGACGGATGTCTTTCAGGTGCAAGCCGACATCGCGGGAAAGGTCGCGCACGAGTTGCAGATCGCACTGAGTCCGGCCGCGACGAAATCTCTGGCCGAGAAGCCGACGACCAATCTCGACGCCTATGACGCCTATCTTCGTGCGCTCGACATTTCGACCAGGGGCTCGAGCCCTGCAAATCTGCATCGCGAAGCCGCGGAGCTGAGGCAGGCGGTCGGACTTGACTCGACGTTCGCGCTCGCGTGGGCGGCGCTGGCCGACGCGCTCGCCTTCGACTTCAACAATGGCATTCCGAGTCCGGCTCTCGCGGATTCCGCAGACCGAATCTCCGCGCACGCACTCGAGCTTTCGCCGCAGCTTCCCGAGGCCCTCGTGGCGAGAGCCAATTATCTGCGTTTCATCCGCAACGATTCGCGCAGCGCGCTCGATGCGCTCCAAAAGGGGCTCGTGCGCGAGCCGTCCAACGTGAAGCTGATTCGAAGAGCAGGGGACTGCGAGGCCGATCTCGGACAGTGGGAATTGGCGACCACTCACCTGAAGCAGGCGACGCGCCTCGATCCACAAGCGCCAAACACGTTCCAGTCGCTGGGAGAGTTCCAGCTGCGTCAGCGCCGCTACTCCGAGGCACAGGCCGCGCTCGAGCGCTCGCTCAGCCTGGCGCCCGACAACCTGTTCACCATCCAGAGCTACATGATGCTCTGGCTCATGCAGGGCGACCTTCGTCGAGCACGAGCGGCGCTGCGGCCGACGACCAGCTCACTCGACCAGGCGACTCTCGTGGCGTACAACGCGACGTATCAGGACCTGGGATGGGCGCTCGACAGCGCACAGGAGCGACTGCTTCTCAGCCTCGGTCTCGACGCGTTCGACAATGATCCCCCGACGCGCAGCATCGTGCTCGCCCAGCAGTATCGCTATCGCGGGGACTCGGTGCGCATGCGAGCGTACGCGGACAGCGCTCGCGCGGGTTTTCAGGAGCAGTTGAAGTCGCTGCCCGGCGACGGCCAGCGCCACGTACTCGTGGGGCTCGTGCTCGCCTACCTCGGTCGAAAGGACGAGGCGATCAAGGAGGGGGAGATGTCGGTCGCCATTGCGCCAGGATCATCCTCCGACCGTACCACCGCATATTTCCGGCACCAGCTCGTGCGCATTTACATCGCGGTCGGCGAGCCGGAAAAGGCGCTGGACAATCTCGAGCTTCTATTGAAGCGGCCGTATCTACTCTCGCCGCAATGGCTCAGAATCGATCCGAACTTCGCGCCGCTGCACGGGAATCCGCGCTTCGAGCGCCTCGCGTCCGGAGCGGCGAACGCGAATTAGTCGCAAGCGCACCTAGTTTCGCCCGGCCAGCGAGGGCCATATCTCCTGCAGCGTCGCCTTCGGGTGCTCTCCCACGTAGATCGAGACGTCCGACTCCTCCGGCACGCCCCAGTCGTTGACCACGCGCCCCGCCGGCGTCACGGTGCCGAAGAACTCCCCGAGGTCTTCCCTCGTCACACCCAGGGAGATCACCACCGTTCCCGGCTTTTCAGCGG
>JAQBQC010000231.1 GCA_028287205.1 Gemmatimonadota bacterium | reverse complement strand
AAGAGCATCGTGGTCACGAGCGCGCTGCCGGGCGAAGGGAAGACCACCACGGCGGTGAATCTCGCGCTGACGCTGGCGCAGCACGGCACGTCGGTGCTGCTCATCGATGCCGATCTTCGCTGCGGCTCCGTGGCGAGCGCGTTCGACATCAACATCGCGCCGGGACTCAGCGAGCTGCTCGAAGGGAAGGCGCAGCTCGAGGGAGTGCTGCACCGGCTCGAGGTGGGTGGCATGGGAAGGCTGAGCGTGATCGCGTCCGGTCTCGTTCCGGCGAACCCGGGCGGCGTGCTGCTCTCCAACGAGCTGCGCGAGCTGCTCGAACGGGCGGAGCGCGAGTACGACATCATCATCATCGACTCGCCGCCGCTGAACGTGGTGGCGGATGCGGCGATCCTGAGCGGCGTCACACAGGGCGTGGTGCTGGTTGCGCGCTCGGGCGTGACGGCGCGCGCGGCGATCACGTACGCGGCCGAGCAGCTTCGTCTGGTGCGCGCGCCGCTGTTCGGAACGATCCTGAACGACATCGAGCCCAAGAGCTATTCGTCGTACGACGGCGCATACCGCTACTACGGCGTGCCGGCGCTCAAGGCGTACGGCGAGCAGTACGCGGCAACGTCGGACTCGAATCGCGAATGATACGAAGCACAGATGGTGGTACGGCAGCAAAACTGATGGGCAGCGAACGACGGCAGATCATCGCCGTTCACAATTCACCACGGTCATAGGTCGTGGCTACCGCGCAGGAGCACCAGCAGCGTTCGGCCGAGTGGGCGGACGGTTGGACACCGTTCAACAGTGGGCGTCCGCGCACGTCGCGCGTGTCACCCCGAGGCTCGTACTCACGCGCTGCCGCTCCTCGACACGGAGCCAATCCCGCGATCGATGCGCTCGTCGCGATCGCGACGCTGATCGCCGCGTTCGTTCTGATGAATATTGGGGACAATCAGGTGATGAGCATCGTCGACTTCATGACGATGCGCATCTCCGTGAAGAACGTGATGCTGATCGCGGTGCTGTCGTACTGCTGGATCGCGCTCTTCCGCTCGTTCGGTCTCTACGACGCGCGCCGCATCATGAGCTGGGAAGAGGAGGCGCTTCGCGTCGTCGGCGCCTGCCTGCTCGGCGCGCTCGTGGCGCTGATCTTTCCGGTCACGAGCGTGAGCCGCGCCTTCCGCTTCGAGACTACGGCGCTGTTCTTCGTGGGCGTCACGTTCAACACCCTGGTCGTGCGCAGCATCGGGCACATGCTGACCGAGCGCGGGATGACCGGTGGTGTGCGCAACCTCGTGATCGTGGGCAGCGGCCCGCGCGCGCGTCGCGCCTATCGCGAGATGTGCCTGGGCGATCAGCCGCAGTACGTCTGCCTCGGCTTCGTCGATTCGGAGCCCGTGCCCATGAACGGCACGCCCATTCGCATGCTGGGCGGAATAGCGGAGCTGGAGAGCCTGCTCGTGCAGGAGCCGATCGACGAGGTGCTGATCGCGCTCCCGATCAAGTCGCAGTACGCGGGCGTGCAGCGTGCGCTGCGCATCTGCGAGCGCATGGGCGTGCAGGCGACATATCTCGCGGACGTCTTCGAGCACGGGCTCGCCCGGCCGCGCTTCGAGCAGGCGGAGTCGATGGCAGTGGTCACGCTCCCCACGCGCGCGGATGATTCGCGGCTGATGGCGAAGCGCGGCATCGACATCCTCGGCGCCACGATCGCGCTGCTCTTGCTGTCGCCGGTGCTGATCATCACCGCGATCGCGGTGAAGGCCACGAGCGCCGGCCCTGTGTTCTTCATCCAGCCGCGCTACGGCTACAACCGCCGCCGCTTCCCGATGTTCAAGTTCCGCACGATGGTCAACGATGCGGAAAAGCAGATGAAGGACATCGAGCATCTCAACGAGGCTGCCGGCCCGATCTTCAAGATCCGGAACGATCCGCGGGTCACGAAGATCGGCGGCTTCCTGCGCGGGTCGTCGATCGACGAGCTGCCGCAGCTGTTCAACGTGCTGCTCGGGCACATGTCGCTCGTGGGCCCGCGCCCGATGTCCGTGCGCGACGTGAGCCGCTTCTCCGAGGCGACGCTGATGCGCCGATTCAGCGTGCTGCCGGGGATGACCGGGCTGTGGCAGGTGAGCGGGCGCAGCTCGCTGACGTTCAGCGACTGGATCGCGCTGGACCTGAAGTACATCGACAACTGGTCGCTCACAGAGGATCTGCGCATTCTCCTCATCACGGTGCCGGTCGTGGTCCGCGGTCGAGGGGCAATGTGATCTCTGCGCGTGGGCTCCGGCGCGCCGGAGCTCACCGCTGAGGCTCGCGCACTCATGAATGATCCGGAACCCGCCCTTGGCGATGGCCTGACAGGGGCCGAGCTGGAGGACGCAGAGCACGCGGACCTCCTCAAGCGGAGTATTCGCGGCGCGAACGTGCTCCTCGTACGCGGCCTCCTGCTTCGCGTCATCAGCGTCAGCACCAACTTCGCGCTCATCGCGCTCGTTCTCCCCGCGGAGCTCGGCATCTTTGCCGTGGTCCGCGGCGCGCTGGCGACCGTGCAGTTCACCACGGAGCTCGGCTTCGAGCTCGCGATGATCCGCCGGCGCGACGACCCGACTCCCGAGATGCTCGCGGCGGTAGCGGGGCTGCGCATGCTGTTGCTCATCGCGATTCTCGTTCTCGCGATCGTGATCCCGCACGCCTCGGATCTCTTCGGCGTGCTGCCGAAGGAATGGAGCAAGTGGCTGCTCGTGGCCATCGCGGCGATGCTCGTGACGCCCATCCAGACGTCGTGCAAGGTGGCGCTCGAGCGCGACCTGCGCTTCGCCGAGCTGTCGCTGCTCGAGGTGAAGGGTGTCTTCATCCAGAACGTGGCGCTCGTCGCGTTCGCCCTGGGGCACCGCTTCGTGGAAGGCGTGTTCATCACGCAGATCGCGCTCTGCTTCTACTATACGATCGCGCTGTACCGGCTCGTGCCCATCCGGCGCATCTCGTTCAACCTGCGCCCGGTGGGCGCGCTCGCGGGCGACAGCGTGGGCTTCTCGACCTCCACGCTCGTGACGGTCGCGCGCGATTCGCTGACGCCGATCCTCATCGCCCGCTTCTTCGGGCTCGAGGTTGCCGGTCTCTGGAACTTCGCGTGGCGCATCGGCCAGTTCCTCTCGCTCACCTTCGAAGGATATCTGCGCGCCGGCGTCGCGGCGTCGTCACGATTGGCGGCGCGAATGGAGAGCCTGCGCGAGCTGGCCCAGAGCACGCTCAAGGGCGCGGCGCAGATCGCCTTCCCGATCGTCGCGCTGGCGTATGCTCTGCTGCCGCTGCTCGCGCTCCTGCTCCCGCAGTGGAGCGGCGCCGTCGTCATGGCGCAGCTCTACGTGCTGACGCTCGGCGTGGCCGGTGTGTACACGGCGGCGCTCTCTCCGGTGGCGCTCGCGCTGCGCGGTCCGCGCGCCGCAATGGCGGAGCAGATGACGGCGACGTTCGTGATCTGGGGAACGCTGGGCGCTCTCAAGTACGCAGGCATCAATCAGGTTGCGTGGGCCTACGCCGCGGGACTCATCGCCGCCGCGAGCGTCGTCTACGCACTCACCCGCGGCATACACGTGCCCATCGTGAAGGTGCTTTCCAGGCCGCTCGGGCTGCTGGCCTTCTCGCTCGCAATCTCGTTCGGAGGGATGGCGATGCACGCATCGCCGTGGCTCGTCGCGCCGATCGCCGCGATCGTGCCGGCGTCCGTGCTGATCGAGCGTGCCTGGGCCGGTAGCTCGATGATTCCCGCTGCGCTGCGGGAGCTGCGCGGGCGCAGCACCGATGGCGAGCCGGCGACCTCGGGAGCAGCATGATCGTCGGCATCACATTCGCGGCGCTGGCCCGCCAGAGCATGTACGGCCCCGCGCCGTAGGGCCCTTTCCGCATCGTGCATCTGCTCAACGAGCTCGCGCAGCTCGGCAACGGGATCGTGAATGCCACCATCGACCTCGCGATCGAGCAGGCGAACGCCGGGCACGAGGTGACGGTTGCCGCACCGGACGGCGACTTT
>JAQBQC010000225.1 GCA_028287205.1 Gemmatimonadota bacterium | reverse complement strand
ATGGGAAGGGATGCGCGTAGTAGTTGAACGCGAGCCCGAGTGCCACGGAGAGTGCGCCGAATGCGACAACGCACATGCGCACGAGAACGACGGTCATCCAGGATCGACGCACCGGAAGCATGCGCGTGGCGGTGATCTCGAGCGGCGACGTCGTAATTGTAACTAGTGGACGCGTGGTGACTTAGCCGCGTCACGCCCAGCCTCAACCGATCAGTAGTCCACCGGCCGGAGGTAGCTCTCGCCGATCGCCGTTCCCGTGAGCATCGCCACCGTGGGGAGGCGCCGCTTCCAGTGCGTCGAGCCGAGTCGCCTCCGCACCGTATCCACCTCTTTCGCGTCGAAGCCGCGAGTGGTGAGCTCCTCCGCCGAGAAGCCGCTCAGGAGCCAGTGCAGAATCTGATCGGCCAACTCGTACGTGATGCCGAGATCCCCTTCGTCCGTCTGGCCATGCACGAGATCGGCGGACGGCGCCTTCTCCAGAATCGGCGCCGGAACGCCCAAATGTCGGGCGAGTTGCCGCACCTGTGTCTTGTAGAGATCTCCGAGCGGATTCACGGGCGGTGCGTCGTCGCCGTGCCAGGTGAAATAGCCGAGCAGCCGCTCGGTCTTGTTGCCGGTGCCGAGTGGCAGCGCCTTGTAGCGCGCGCCCAGGTCGAAGGTGGCGATCATGCGCACGCGCGCCATGACGTTTCCGCGACGCGTTTCATCCGCTTCCGGCTCGCTGGCGAGGTATCCGTCCACGGAGGCGCTGATGTCGAGCGTCCGCGCTTCGATGCCGAGCGCGTCGATCACCATCTGTGCGTGCTCGAGACTTTCGGGGCTCGATGTGCGATAGGGAAGCCGCACGCCGACGATCTTGTCCGCCCCCATCGCTCTCACGGCGAGGAACGCCGTAACCGCGGAGTCGAGACCGCCCGACAGCGCGACGACGCCCTTCTCGTAGTTGCGCTGTGCGAGCTCATCGCGAATGAACGTCGTGAGCCATCCCTCGGTGAGCGCTCCGTCGATCGAGAGCGGTGAGGGTGCGCCGTTCTCTCGCGCGCTCACCTGCAGTACCTCGATGCCACCGGCACGCCCACCCGACTTCGCGCGCGGCTTCCGCGTTGACTTCTTCGCGGCCGGCGCCGGATCGTATTCGAGCGGCGCCGGCGTCTCCGCGCGAATCTGCTCGAGATTGTCGAGCAGATGCGGGATGGCCGTCTGCAGGTCCGCGAGCAGCGGCATCTCCGAGCGTGCGCGCGAGAGATCGTTGAGATCGAGCGGGATCGAGATGAGCGCCTCTCGCCAGAGCGGCCCGCGCACGCGAACCTCGCCAGCCGGTCCGGCAATCGTGGCGCCCCCGGGGAAGGACTTTCCTCCTTCGGTCGCCACGAGATTCGCGAACGACACGAACACTCCCTGCTCCTCGGCGATATCGCGCACGAGCCGATCCCACCGCGCGACGCTCGCCGGACCGGGGATCGCGTCGTCGCGCGGATAGACGCCGCGCGCGGGCGCCGCCGCGGAGATGAAGATCACCGTCGCGCCGTCGAGCGCGAGCAGCGTGCCGGGAAGGGAGTGCCAGGCATCTTCGCAGACGAGCATCGCGAACCGGCCCCACGGCGTGTCGAAGGCGCGGATGTCGTGCCCGCGCTCCACGAAGCGCTCCTCGTCGAACAGGCCGTACGTGGGCAGGAAGTTCTTGCGGTGCACGTGCCGAATGAGCGGCGCGTCGCCTCCGAGCCGCACCCAGAGCGCGCTGTTGTACAGGATGCTGTTCCACTGCTCGTAGAAGCCGATCGCGACCTCGAGCGGCTGCGATCCCGCGCCCGCGGCGAGATACATGCGCTGCAGATCGTCGGCGAGCGCACCGGCCGTGCGTGCGTGCTCGCGCACCCCACCTTCGAGGAAGTAGCCCGTGAGCGCCGATTCCGGCAGATGGAGCACGTCCGGCCGCGGGTCGAGCGAATCGAGCTGCGCGAAGATATCGCCCAACCTCGACAGATTCGCTTCATATTCCCCCTTGCCCGGAGAGAACTGGAGCGCGGCAAGCTGGAGGATGTGAGGCATCACTGAAAGATGTGTGTATAAGAGGTTGAGGGGTAGCCGTGCACACGTGCGCCCCGGTTGGATTATCCTGGCCCCCTTAGTCTCGTCCTTCGGATATGCACTTGCGGCCCATACTCATCTCGTTCGCGTTCGCTGCGGCGTCCTTCGGCGCGCCGCTCGGCGCGCAGACCGCCAACGAAGCGTGGCAGATCGTGCCGCAGCGGCAGTCGTCGCTCGTGCTCGCGCGCGATGGGCAGCTGATCGGTGAGCTGGGCGCGCAGTTTCGCGTGAGCGTGCCGATTCACACGCTGCCGCCGTACGTGGGGCAGGCGTTCGTCGCCGTGGAGGACCAGCGCTTCTACCGGCACGACGGCGTCGACGTCGTGGGCATGGCCGCGGCGCTCAAGGATGCACTTCGCGGCCACGCGCGCGGCGCGAGCACGATCACGCAGCAGCTCGTCGGCAACATGCATCCCGATCTCATCGATCGCGCCGACCGGTCCATCTCGCGCAAGATTCACGAGCAGAATGCCGCGCGTGAGATGGAGCGCCACTACGACAAGCAGCAGATTCTCGAGGCGTATCTCAACCAGATCCATTTCGGACATGGCTGGTACGGAATCGAGGAGGCGTCGCGCCACTACTTCGGGATTCCGGCAGCGCGGCTCACGCTCGCGCAGGCGGCGACCCTCGCCGCGCTGCCCAAAGGCCCCGCGCTCTACGACCCCGTGAAGCATCCCGATCGCGCTCGCGAGCGGCGCGACCTCGTGCTCACGCTCATGGCGCAGCAGCAGTACGTGACCACCGAGGCGGCCGCCGCCGCGAAAGCCGAGCCCATAGTCACCGCATCGCAGATGACGACCGCGCCGTACGTGGTGGATGTCGTGCGGCGCGAAGCGGAGGCGAACGGGGTGCCCGTGATGAGCGGCGGCTATCAGATCACGACGACCATCGACGCCCAGCTCCAGTCGCTCGCGGCCGACGCGCTCGCATCGGGGCTCACGCGCGCCGAAGCGCGCTCGGGATTCAAGCATCCGCAGTTCGCCACGCGCACGGCGGGGAGCAGCGACTATCTCCAGGGCGCCGTCGTGGCGATGGATCCCGAGAGTGGTGATGTGCTCGCGCTGGTTGGTGGGCGCAGCTACGCCGATTCGCATTTCAATCGCGCCCTCAACGCGATGCGCCAGCCCGGCTCGGCGTTCAAGCCGATCGTCTATGCGACCGCGATCGCGGACACGCTCACCGCGAGCTCGATCGTGTTCGACACGGCGCTCACGATCCCGCTCGACCGGAACCGCGTCTATCGTCCGAAGAACGACGACGGACAGTTTCTGGGCCCAATGACGCTGCGTGACGCGCTCACGCGCTCGCGCAACCCGGTGGCCGTGCAGCTCGGAATGGCCGAGGGCATCGACACAATCGCCGCCCTCGCGCGCTCGCTCGGCATCTCGACGCCGATCGCGCCGTACCCATCGAGCGCCATCGGCGCGAGTGCGGTGCGTCCGCTCGATCTCGTTGCCGCGTATGCTGCCTTCGACAACGATGGCTCTTCGGTGACGCCGCGCTTCATTCAGCGCATCGGCGACGCGAGCGGACGCGTGGTGTACACGGGGCGCAGCGCCGCGCGCGACTCGGTGCTCGATCCGCGGGTCGCGTTCATCGTGCGCGACATGATGCGCGACGTGGTGACGCGCGGCACCGCGACCTCGGTTCGGCGCTACGTGCCCGATCGAATCGCCGTCGCGGGCAAAACGGGAACGACGAACAACGATACCGACGCGTGGTTCGTCGGGATGACACCGGAAGTCGTGGCGGGCGTGTGGGTCGGCTTCGACAAGCCCGCGCCGATCGCGCCGGGAGCGGCCGGCGGCTCGCTCGCCGCGCCGATCTGGGGCGACATGATCGGCCGCTACTATGCGCAGCGCAGCTCGGGTGACTGGAATCTTCCCGCGGGCATCGTCGCGATGGACTTCGATCGCGACAAGCTCGCGCCGGCGGACAGCACGACGCTCCCCGAGCGTCGCTACACGGAGTACTTCATCGATGGCACGCAGCCGGGTGATCCGTGAGCGCTGTTCGCGAAGGGCCCGATCACGTTCTAGCGAGAGTCATTTCGAAGGCGGGAGCTCCGGACTTTTCGCGCTCGTGTCGAGCGCCAGGCGGGATGTGATCGCCTCCATCTGACGCGCGCGCTCGCGCGCCCACGCCGGAAGCCGGAGCACGGTACTCGTTGCCATGCC
>JAQBQC010000210.1 GCA_028287205.1 Gemmatimonadota bacterium | reverse complement strand
TGAATCACGGATGCTCCTCGGCACCGGCATCACGAGGGATGCACATGCTTGATCTGTCCGGTCTGGACTACGACAAGAACGGCGGCCTCATCACCGTCGTGACACAGGATGCGGCCAACGGGATGGTCCTCATGGTTGCGCACGCGGATCGGCTGGCCGTCGAGCGCACGCTCGCGTCTGGGGAGATGCACTACTTCTCGCGCACGCGCGGTGCCTGGCACAAGGGATCAACCAGCGGGAACACGCAGCGCGTCGTGTCGCTGGCCGCGGACTGCGACGGCGATGTGCTGCTCGCGCGCGTCGTGCCGAGCGGCCCCGCGTGTCACACCGGTTCCGTGTCGTGCTTCGTCGGCCCCGAATCGATGGGCGACGCGCTCTCGGCGCTGGATGCGACGATCGCCGGACGCGCGGCAGGAGCGGAGGTGGACAACGCGCATGCGCCGCATCCTCCAAAGCCCAAGTCGGGCCATGCCGAGGAGCAGAGTTACACGGTCCAGCTGCTCGAGGATCGCAATCTTCGTCTCAAGAAACTCGGCGAGGAAGCTGCGGAGCTCATCGCCGCATGCGCGGACGGCGATCTGCCGCGCGCCACCGAAGAGGTCGCGGATCTCCTCTACCATGCGCTCGTCGCGCTGCGCGCCGCTGGCGGCTCGCTCTCCGACGTGCAGCGTGTGCTCGCGAAGCGTGCGACGCCTGCGATGCCACCGCGTCAGGAAGAGCGGAAGGACGATCCCAAATCGAAGAAGCGGCGCTAGGCGGTGGCGTCACCGAGCCACGCGCGTTTTCTTTCGCGCCCATGACCGATCGCTCCACTGTGCTCGCAGCACTCGAAGGAAAGCTCCATGCGCTGGGTCCGCGCCGCGATGTCGAGCTCGCGCCGTACACGACGTTCAGAATCGGCGGCCCCGCGGATCTCTTCTGCGAGCCTGCCTCGGCAAGCGACCTCGCGCTCGCCGTTCAAACAGCGCGTGCGCTCGGCGTCCCATACTTCGTGCTCGGGCTCGGCGCGAACATCCTGATCGGCGACAAGGGCTTTCGGGGCCTCGTGATCCGCAATGCCGCGCACCACGAGCGCTGGAGCGACGACGGGAAGCTCTGGGTGGAGAGCGGCGCCGTGATGCGCGACCTGATCTCGGAAGCAGTGCACCGCGGCTGGTCGGGGCTCGAGCATTTCGTTGGCATTCCGAGCACCGTCGGTGGCGCGATCTGGCAGAACCTGCACTTCCTCTCGCCCGCACCGGACCGCGAGCGCACGGTGTTCATCGCCGAGGTGTTCGAGTCATGCGAAATTCTCAGTGCCGAGGGCGATCGCAGGACGGTCGACGCCGGCTACGTGAATTTCGGCTATGACGATACGGTCTTTCACCACCGTGCCGATGTCGTGCTCGCGGTCACCTTCGCGCTCACGCGCGGAGATCCGGATGTGATGTATCGTGTGATGCAGGAGAACCTGAGCTGGCGCGGCGCGCGGCATCCGTGGCTCGAGATCAATCCGAGCGCCGGATCGATCTTCAAGAAGATCGAAGGCGTGGGCGCGGGACGACTGATCGACCAGTGCGGCATGAAGGGATTTCGCGTGGGCGACGCGCAGATTTCGCACATCCACGCGAACATCGTCGTGAATCTCGGCCACGCATCTGCGCACGAGGTTCGAGAGCTGATCGCGACCGCGCAGAACCGGGTGGAAGAAAAGTTCGGGCACAGGCTCGAGCCCGAGATCACCTTCGTCGGCGAGTTCTAGCGCGTCGGATTCGGTCCACTAGCACTACTCCGCCGCGATCGCGCGCTCCCACGTCGCGAACGCCCGATCGAGCTTCTCTTTCTCGCGCTCGAGCTCCGCGCCGAGCGATGCGGCCTTCTTCCCGCCACTCCCGCTGTTGTAGAGCTCCGGATCCGCCAGCATCGTCGTCAGCTCGGCCACGCGCGCCTCACGCCGCGCCACCTCGGCCTCCGCATCTGCGATCTCCTCGCGCGAGCGTCGCCGCGGCGCCGTCTCTTTCTTGCCATCCTTGGCAGCGGCGCGCGTCTTCTGTCGTTCGCGTACGCGCCTCGACTCCTGCTCCTCCGATGCTGCGACGCTTGCGGCGTGCTCGCGCTCCGCGCTCACCGTCTCCCATTCCGCGAAGCTGCCGTCGAAGTCCGTGATGTGGCGGTCATGTAGAATCCACACCCGATTGGCGAGTGCACGAAGCAGCGCGCGATCGTGGCTCACGAGAAACACCGTTCCGTCGTAGCGCTCGACGGCGTCCTCGAGCGCCTCGATGGATTCGACGTCGAGATGATTCGTCGGCTCATCCAGCAGCAAGAGATTCGCGCGCGAGAGCATGATCATTGCGAGCGCAACACGAGCGCGCTCGCCGCCGGAAAGTGTCGTCGCCGACCGCTGTACCGCGTCGCCGCTGAAGCCGAAGCGTCCGAGGTGTCCCTGAATCGCGCCGCGTCCCCACATGGGCCGCAGGTCATTGATCACGTCGTACAGCGATTGATTTGCCGGCACCTGGGTCAGATCCTGGCGGTAGTACGCGGGAGTGATCGAGCCGCCAAGTCGAATCTCGCCTCCCTCCGTTGGACGATCACCCACGAGTGCGCGCAGCAGTGTCGACTTCCCCGCACCGTTCGGCCCGATGAATCCGATGACGTCGCCGCGCTGGACGATCGCGTTGAAATTCTCGATCAGCACCCGGTCGCCCACCGCCAGCTTCAGCTTCTCCGCAACTGCAACCTGATCGCCTCCGCGCTCGCCCACCTCGAGGCGGAGCGCCATCGAATCTTCTTCTCCCGGCGGCGGCGTGAGACGTGGGAGACGCGCGAGGATCTTGCGACGACCCTTCGCCTGCTTGCTGTTCTGGCCGGCGAGATGGCGCCGGATATAGTCCTCCTGCTTGTCGATCGTCTTCTTCTGCTGCACGAACGCGCGTTGCTGCTCGAGCTGTCTGTGTGCGCGCTGCTCGATGAACGCCGTGTATCCACCCACATACGCAGTCGCGCTGTGCGCCTCGACGTGAAGAATGTGATCGGCCACGTTCTCGAGAAAGGCGCGATCGTGGCTGATCAGCACCACCGTCTCGTCCGTCGCCTTGAGATACTCCTCGAGCCAGCGCGTGGTCTCGAGATCGAGATGGTTTGTCGGCTCATCGAGGAGAAGCACGTCTGCCGGTGCCACGAGCTGGCGCGCGAGCCCAACGCGTCCCCGCTCCCCGCCACTCAGCCGCTCGAGCGGGCGCGTACGCGCATCCACGGGATCGAAGCCGAGTCCGTGCAGCACGGCGTCCACGCGCGGTGCGATCGTGTATCCGCCTTCGCGCTCGAATCGCTCGAGATCATGCGAGTAGCGCTCGAGCACCTGCTCGCTCACCGATTCGCCGAGCTCTCCCATCTTCGTCGCCTGATCCGCGAGCGACTGCTCCAATGCGAGGAGCTCCGCGAATTGCCCTGCCGCGGCCTCCCACACCGTCTTCGCAACGCCGAAGTCGCGGTGCTGCTCGAGCAGTGCCACCCGCAGCCCGGGCTGGCGCGCAATGACGCCGCGCGTGGGCTGCATGTCGCCCGTCATCAGCTTGAAGAGCGTCGTCTTCCCCGTGCCGTTGCGCCCGATGATTCCCCAGCGTTCGCGCGCGGCGATCGTGAACGTGATGTCCGAGAAGAGCTTCGTCGCGCCGAACTCCACCGCGACATTGGACAGCGAAAGTTGCGTCATACGGTATCCATCCAGCCGCTCCACTCCGCTTCCGCGAGCCCGACGCTGAGCCGGTTCTGCTGGCGTACGAGCGGCATCTTCAGCATCAGCGGCTCATCCGCGAGGAGCTCGAGCCAGCGGTCGTCGGACATGCGCGAGTTGCGCAGTCCGCGATCGACGTAGCGTTTCGAGCTCTCGTCGATGAGCGCGGATACACCGAACTTCTGCGCGAATCGGCGCAGCTCGCCGAGTGATGCGGCGCGTTCCGTGAGATCTACGAAGTGGGTCTTCACACGCCGTTCCGCGAAGAATCGCAGCGCCTTCCTCGTAGCCGGATTCTTTTTGACACCGAAAATCTGAACGTCCATACTGAAATAAACGCCGACGACAGCTCATTCCCAAGCGTTTTGCACGTTCGGCTCGTAGCTTTCGTGTCATGCCAGCCCGCGCATACCGGCCTGCCTGGTGGATTCCAGGAGCGCATCTGCGAACGCTGTGGGGAAAGTTCATGCGACGCAGGATGCGTCTCCCCACGCGCATCGAGCGGTGGTCGACGCCCGATGACGACTTTCTCGATCTCCATCGGCTCGATGCTCCCGCCGGCGCGCCGCGTCTTCTCATCCTTCACGGCCTCGAAGGCACGGTCCGTTCGCACTACGCGGTCGGGCTGCTCCATGAGGCGCAGCGGCGCGGGTGGGCCGCCGATCTCCTCATCTTCCGTTCCTGTGGCGACGAGCTCAATCGCGCACTGCGCCTCTACCATTCGGGCGAGACCGCGGACCTCGACTTCGTGGTGCGCCGTCTCATCACGAGCGATCCCGCTCGTCCTCTCCTCATCGCGGGCGTCTCCCTTGGTGGCAACGTGCTGCTCAAGTGGCTCGGCGAGCAGGGCGATCGCGTGCCGGAGCAGGTGCGGAGCGCGGCAGCTGTCTCGGTGCCGTTCGACCTCGCGCGCGGCTCACGCCACCTGGATCGCGGCTTCTCGCGCTTTTATCAGGCGCACTTTCTTCGCTCGCTGCGCAGGAAAGCCCTCGGCAAGAGCATTCGCTATCCAGATGCGATTCGCGCCGAGGTCGTGCTCCGTGCACGTACGCTCTACGATTTCGATGACCTCGTTACAGCACCGGTTCACGGCTTCCGCGATGCGGACGATTACTACTCGCGCTCCAGCTCCCTTGGCTACTTGGCCCATATTCGCACTCCCACGCTGCTCCTGAGTGCTCGCGATGATCCATTTCTTCCGCGCGAGGTACTCAACGAGGTGCGCGACATTGCCCGCACGAATCTCTCGCTGCACCTCGAGTTCGTCGAGCACGGAGGTCACGTCGGCTTCATCTCGGGAACACTCCCGTGGCGACCGTTCTACTATGCGGAATGGAAGGTGGCGGAGTTCCTCGCGAGCTCGATCGTGAAACGAGACGCGGTGGCCGGCACCGAAAGCCGCGCATAGCGAACGAAACGGCCGGTCGACTCAACTCGACCGGCCGTTCATCGCTCAGCCTACCACGCAGTGATGCGGAGCGCCCACTCAGCTACAGGTGGCGCTTACCATCGTCATCGAGGTCGCGTTGAGCGTGCCGCTGGACATTCCTGTTCCCGACTTGCTGGAGTCACTCATCTTCATTTTGGACATGCTCGTGTCCTTCATGCTGGACATGTCGCTCTTCATCGTGTCGCCGGAAAGAGTGACCGTGTGACCGACGTGACCAGCCAGCGGGATCTTCGTGCTTGTCACATCCCAGCTCTTGCCATCCTTCGAGACCAGCTTGAAGGTGCCAGGCTTGTCGCCTTTTTGAAGGCAGCCTGTTGCACTGTCGGCCGCTGCGCGGGCTCCCACACTGGGCGAAGCTGCGTTGCGCATGGCCGCGGAGGCGCTGATCGCTCCTGTTACTACCAGCGCTGTGGCGAGTGCGAAAGCGGTACGAAATCGACGATACATGATAACCTCGCAGCAGATGTGGGATTTATGGCACGGTGC
>JAQBQC010000191.1 GCA_028287205.1 Gemmatimonadota bacterium | reverse complement strand
CGTGCCGCCCTGGCCCACCCACTCGAACAGCCGAGGGTTCTGGGCGGCGAGCGCCGGATCCGACTCGTAGGCGCGCGTGCCGATCACGATCGTCGTGAAGCGCGAGAGATCCGCGCTCGCGAGCGCGTGCGCATCGAGCACCGTCACCGGGATGCCAAGCTCACCGAGCATCGGCGCGCTGTTGTCACCCACGCCCTGCACGTAGGCGACGCTGACGCCGTGCGGCAGCTGCGCGTCGACGGCCTCGATCGCCATCGTCGCTGGTCGCACGATCATCTGCGGGCGAATGTGCTCGTAGCGTATCGGGATGTAGCCGGTACTGAACTGCTGCTTGTCACTCTCCGCCACCGCGGTGATCACATGTCGCCCGGGAGGAAGCGTGCCGCGCACGCGAAAGGACACGGTCAGTGCGGCGCCGTTCCCAGCAAGCGATACGGTGCGCGAGCTCGTATCCGCCTGCAATCCCTGGGGAAGATCGAGCCGCACGCTCACATCACGCGCGTTCTCGTACGCCGAGCGAAGCGTGACGCGCAGCTCGCGATCGAGCGGAGCACTCGCGCGCGCGTAGCCGATCGCGCGATCGAGCGTTACGGATATCGCCGGGACGACGGCGAGCGGACGCTGCTCTTCGCCGCGCGCGGGATTCGCCACGCGCAGCACGAGCGGCGCGCGCACGACCGTACCACCGGAGAGATACACCATGGCGAGCGCAGTCCCCGATGCGCTCTCCTCGGCCGTCTTCGTGCTCACCGGTGACGCGAAGAGATCGCCGGTGCGCGGCGGCGTGAGCCACCACGGCGCCGTGAGCGCGGAGCCGCGCACCGTGAACCCCCACGTGGCCGAGCTGTCGCGCGGAATGGTGCGCACGCCGGCCGTCGCACTTGGCGAGCCCACCGCGCTCGCCGTGATCGCGCTGCCGCCAAGCGTGACCGAGTCGACGGCCAGCCGAATCTCATCGCGATCGTACACGGTCACCGTCGCCGGCATCGTGTCGCCCAACGCAAGCGCGTCGCGCGGCACCGTTGCCTCGACCGCGATGCCCGCCGCCATCACCGTCGCGCGTGCGGCTTCATCGCGCAGGCTCGCGAGCGACGCATCCACGTCACCCGACGCCCCAGCCCCGATCGTGCGCGCCAGCCGCTGGACACGCTCGAGCGACGGCACGAGCGTCTCGGGATGCCGCGGGTCGAAGCGCACACCGGTGGCGGCGAGCGCCGCGGCAAGCGAGTCCACACGCGGCCGCTGCGCCGCGGGCACCTCGCCGCGCAGCCTTCGGTACGTCGTGTCAATGCCGTCGAAGATCGAGCGCTCCGCGTTCGCATCCTTCGGCGCCGGTGCGCGCGAGTCCTCGCGCTTCACCGAGCCCGGGATGAATCCCTTGCGCTGCAGCATCCCGAATCCCTGCGAGAGATGCTGCGACCGGCTCTCGCCCGCGATCTCCGCATAGCTCCGCCCCAACAGCGGGCTGTACTCGCCCGCATTGTAGTGGAAGGTCGCGCCCGCGCCCTGCCAGTACGATGTCGTGCGATAGAACTTGAGCGGCGTCCACGGCGCGAGTCCCTTCGTCGCACTCGCGGGAAAGCGCGCCCCGTCGCCCGCGGCATCGTACGCCTCGCGCGCGAGGATGCCCGACACCTGATGATGCCCGTGCCCGTCGCGCGGCGTGCCCGAGAAGACGGCGATGATGATCTGCGGCCGGAACGCGCGCACGACCGTCACGACATCCGTCAGCAGCGTGTCGTGCGGCCAGTGCTTGTACGTCTCGGCCGCGCTCTTCGAGAAACCGAAGTCGTACGCGCGCGCGAAATACTGCTGCGCGCCGTCGATGCGTCGCGCCGCGAGCAGCTCCTCGGTGCGGATGACGCCGAGCGCTTCGCCGAGCTCGTTGCCGATGAGATTCTGGCCGCCGTCGCCGCGCGTGAGGGAGAGGTACGCGACGTCCGCGTGCCGGCCCTTCGCGAGCCAGGTGATGAGCCGCGTGTCCTCGTCATCGGGATGTGCGGCGATCACGAGCACCCGCACCGACACGGGAAGTCCGGCGAGTACATCTCCCAGCGCCGTCGCGCCGCGCTCCTGAGCAATACAGGGACGCGGCGCGAGGAAAGCGATGGCGGCTAGTGCGTACAGCCCGGCCCGCAGCCTCACGGAGAGGAGTCGGAGCGCGAGATCACGATTGCTGCGGTCATGCGTGACTAACGCTCAACGTGCGCCGGAGGTTGCACGCACTGCCGACCGCTTGCCCGCCATCGGCGCCAGCGTCTCGGCGACGAGCTTCGCCTGCTGCTCGGCGTGCGGCGCCGCATACCCCTCGGCGGGGCTCGCGCGCTCGGGGCGCCCGATGTAGCGGATCGTCATCGCGTTCCCCACCGCGCCGCGCAGCCGCGGCGAGACGAAGCTCCACGCGCCCATGTTGCGGGGCTCCTCCTGCGTCCACACGACTTCCTCGATCTCCGTGTAGCGCTCGAGCACCGCGGTGAGGGCCTCGTGCGGCCATGGATACAGCTCGTCCACACGCACGATGGCCAGGTGCTCGCGGCGTGCACCGCTCGCACCCGTCCCCTGCTCCTGGCTGCTTCCGGTCGCCTCGGCCGCAGCGATCAGATCGTAGTAGATCTTCCCGGTGCACAGCACGAGCCGGCGCACCTTCGCTGGCTCCTTCGCCGCCTTCGCGTCATCGATCACCGGCTGGAACGAGCCCGACACGAGATCCGCGAGGTGCGACGCCGCGAGCGGCAGGCGCAGGAGGCTCTTGGGCTGCATCAGCACGAGCGGACGCCGGTGCGTGCTCAGCGCCTGCCGCCGCAGAATGTGAAAGTACTGCGCGGGCGTGGATGGATAGGCGACGCGCATGTTGTTCTCCGCGCACATCTGCAGGAATCGCTCGAGACGCGCGCTCGAGTGCTCCGGGCCCTGTCCCTCGTACCCGTGCGGAAGCAGCATGACGACGCCCGAGTCCTGTCCCCACTTCGCGCCATCCGACGAGATGAACTGATCGATGATGGGCTGCGCGACGTTCGCGAAGTCGCCGAACTGCGCCTCCCAGAGCACGAGCGAATCGTGCGAGGCGACGCTGTATCCGTACTCGAACGCGAGCACTGCGACTTCGGAGAGCGGCGAGTTGTAGATCTCGAAGGGCGCCGCGTCTTCCGCGAGATGCTGCAGCGGCGTGTATGTCTTTCCCGATTCGTGATCGTGCAGCACTGCCTGCCGATGCGAGAAGGTCCCTCGCTCGGCGTCCTGCCCGCTGATGCGCACCGCCGTGCCGTTCACGAGCAGCGACGCCCACGCGAGCGCCTCCGCGTGCCCCCAATCGATGCCGCCGTCGGAGACGAGCGCCGGACGACGGCGCTCGAGCACACGCGCGAGCTTCGGAAGCGGATGGAAGTCGGATGGCCAGCTCAGCATCCGCTCGTTGAGCGAGATGAGCTGCTCCGCCGGAACCGCCGTGGTCACCGGCGCCACGGGCTGTCCGGCATCGGCGTCCGCGCCATCGGCATCGGGCGCCGCCTTCGACTTCACCTGCGTGTGAATCGTCTCGAACTGCGACTGGATCTCCGTGTCGAGCCGCTCCATCGCGCCGGGCTCGATCACGCCCTCGGTGGTGAGCCGCTGTCCCCACAGCTCGCGCGTGGTCGGATGCGCCTTGATCGCGGCGTAGAGCATCGGCTGCGTGTACACAGGCTCGTCAGCCTCGTTGTGTCCCTGCCGACGATAGCCCACGAGATCGATGAGGAAGTCCTTTCCAAAGCGCTCGCGATACGCGAGCCCGAGCCACACCGACGCGAGGCACGCCTCTGCATCGTCGCCGTTCACGTGGAGGATCGGAACCTCGAACCCCTTCGCGAGATCGCTGGCGTAGTGGGTCGAGCGTCCTTCCTGCGGATCGGTGGTGAAGCCGATCTGATTGTTCACGATGATGTGGAGCGTGCCGCCCGTGCGGTAGCCGCGCAGGTTGGAGAGGTTGAACGTTTCCGCGACGACTCCTTCACCGGGGAACGCGGCGTCGCCGTGCATCGCGATCGGAAGCACGCTCGATTCGTCGAGAATTCTGAGCGTGCCCGGCACGCGCTGCTGTGCGCGTGCGACGCCCTCGAGCACCGGATTCACCATCTCGAGGTGGCTCGGGTTCGGCATGAGCGACACGTGCACGCGCTCGCCGCCCTTGCGCTCGCGATCGGTCTCCGCGCCCAGGTGGTACTTCACGTCGCCCGTGTCGCTCGCGGCATTGGCGGCGTACTTCCCTTCGAACTCCTCGAACACCGCGCTCACCGGCTTGTCGAGCACGTGCGTGAGGACGTTGATGCGGCCGCGATGCGCCATGGCCATCACGACCTCGCGCGCGCCCGCTGCCGCGGCGCCTTCGATGGCCGCTTCGAGCATCGGCACGAGCGTGTCGTTCCCCTCGATCGAGAAGCGCTTGTAGCCCTGATACGCGCGGCCCAGAAAGCGCTCGAGCCCGTCCACTTCGGTGAGGCGGCGCAGCACGGCGCGCTTCTCCTCATCCGTGAGCGTGCGGCGCATTTCGCCGTCCTCGATGACGCGGCGGAACCACGCGCGCTCAGCGTCGCGCTCGATGTGCTCGAACTCGAAGCCGATCGAGGCGCAGTAGACCCCGCGCAACCGTGAGACGGCGTCCGCGGCCGTCGCGTCGCCCTCGAAGCCCAGGGCGGAGCCCGGAATCGTGGCGAGATCCGCCTCGGTTATGCCGTGGAATTCGGCCTTGAGCTCGGCGGCGCCTGCCGGGGCGCTGCCCAGCGGGTCGATCTGCACCCCAAGGTGGCCGTACTGGCGGATGGCTTGAACCAGGGCCGCAGCCCCTGCGATTTTGCGTAAGTACGCTGGATCGGCGGCTGAGGGGGCCGTGGGGG
The DNA here is from genome assembly GCA_028287205.1 of Gemmatimonadota bacterium. GTDB lineage: Bacteria > Gemmatimonadota > Gemmatimonadetes > Gemmatimonadales > Gemmatimonadaceae > FEN-1250. Next base: position 513 of record JAQBQC010000191.1, on the reverse strand, counting down.
CCGTAGCGCCCCGGAGCTGCCTGGCCATGGCGAAGAACTGACGCCAGGACTCGTCCACGGAGGCCGGATCGCGCTCGAAACGCTCCTGCATCTCGGCCACGTACCCATCGTTGAACGCGGAGATGATTGGGAGAACCGTCATATCTGTAATGTAACGTCGCTCCCTCACGCACGCCCGTTACCCGGGCCGCCGTTTCCTCGTCTTTCGGGAACAGAGAGAGTGCGTTCATCGGGCAGCACCTGGACTTATTGTTCCTGGAGGAACAACAATGCGCGTCAGTGGAAAAAAGGGTTTTACCCTGATCGAGCTTCTGATCGTCGTGGTCATCATCGGCATTTTGGCCGCGATCGCGATTCCGAAGTTCGCGAGCACGAAGGAAAAGGCATATCTGGCTTCCGAGAAGTCGGATCTGCGCAACCTGGCGACGTCGGAAGAGGCGTACTTCTCCGGCAACCAGACGTACAGCACCGATCAGAGCGCGTTGAACTTCACGACCTCGCAGGGTGTCTCGG
>JAQBQC010000026.1 GCA_028287205.1 Gemmatimonadota bacterium | reverse complement strand
GGTGAGTGGCGCACCGGAGGCGAGATGCACGGGCGGAATGGTGATCTGGCGCCGCGACGGCGAGATGGTGCAGATCGCGCTTTGCGCGAGCGTTGTGCGATACTCGACCGCACCGGGTGCGATTGCGTAGAGATCGCCGTCCGCTGGAGTAAGGGCTCGCAGCTCGCTCTGGAGCAGCGTCGCGGCGTCGCGCACGGTGGCGCGCGAATCGATGGCGTCCGACTGCGCGCGATAGAATCGCTCCTGATGGATGACGACGCCCATCGTGGCACTGCCAATCGTCGCGAGCAGTACGATCACGACGATCAGCTCCATGAGCGATGCGCCAGCGCGAGTGGCTCGCATCACGAGCACCACGCTTCGCTATGGAGCGATTCCGTGTGCAGATCGTGGTGCACGCCCTCGGTATAGCGCACGCTGTCGCTCAGCGACGCGCCGCGCGGCAGCGGCGCCGCGGACCACCACTCGGAGATGCCTCCCGTGAGAAGCGTTCCGGTAGTGGGGGCGCAAAAGCTGGCGCGCATCGCCTCCATGCGCGCGTGCCCACGCTCCACGGCCTCGCCAGCCCGCGCCGCGTCTCCCGTGAGGCGCGCGACCGCCACCGACGTGGATGCGAGCCCCAGCACGCCGATGGCGAGCACGAGACACGCGACGAGCAGCTCGACGAGCGTGAATCCAGAACGGAGCCGAGGAAGTGTTCGCATGGGCCGACTGTAGCGGCGGCACGCGTGGCGTGCATCAGCGAACGGGCGCGCTGCGCATTGAAGCGCCGCGCGCCCGGGGGCCGCAATCAGCAGTGTGGAATCAGCTGTCTAGCTCGAAGGCGTGTCGCTTTCCGCGCGCTTCCCTCACGATCGCTGGCCGAGGCACGGCGCGCCGTCGGGCGCGAACGGAGTCACGGGGTCGTTCCAATTGCGAGTCGGGTCGGCCGGGATGTTGGGATTCACCGTCCGTTCGTCGTAGAGATATCGCGGTGGGACGTTGCCGCCCTGCGCTTGTGACACCGGCGCGAGGTTCGGATAGCACGTGCGCTTGTAGTCGTTCCACACTTCGGGACTCTGAAACAGCGCAATGTATTTCTCCTGAAGAATCTCTACCAAAAGGGCGCTCCCACTCGCGTTCACCGGTGGTAAACCGGCCGCGTTGCGCTCGACGTTGAGCGCGCTGCGAGCCTCGCTCTCATGGCCGACCCGGTACTGCGTTTCGGCCTCGATCAGCCGAGTTTCCGCCCAGGTGAGAATTGGTTGGCGAAACGACTTCGCACCACGCGTGGCGCTGATCTGAGACTGCACGTTTGCGTTGAAGGCATCCCCAGGAGCGGCACCGCCGTACTGACCGTTGCCAGCGACCGAGAAGTAGTCGCGCAGACGGGGATCGTTGCGCGACTTCATCATGTTGACGATGACCTCGCCGGCGACGATTTCAGAATTGAACGTGCCATTCACGCTCAGGGCAAACCAGGGATTCACCTCGTTCGGGTTCTCGCTATGCCATCCCAGGAAGTCACCGGCGGGGGACGAGATTCCCTGCTCCGCCTGGGCGAGCGCCTCGCCATACGCCGCCGGAATTCGCTCGGCTGTGTGCAGGAATAGTCTTGCTTTGAGCGAATGGGCCGCCTCGATCCATTTTTCTCGATCGTCGCTATAGACGAGATCTACCAAGGCGGGTGGTCCATCTCCCACGTGGCTCTCCAGATTGGTAATCGCGCTGTCCAACAACGGCTGCAGGGCGCCGTACACGACTGCTTGAGAATCGAGCTTCGGGGTCGCAATGTCGGCTGCGGCCTCGCTGTACGGGATGTCACCGAACATGTCGGCCGCCTGTGCGATGATCAGCGCTTCCCATACCTGCGCGATACCGAGGTACGTGCGGTCGTGAGCGTCTCGCGCCAATGCCTCAATCTTGCGCAAATCGAGGAGGCCACCGTGCGCATAGGTCTGACCCCAGCTGAAGGTGCCTGGCCCGTATTGGTACAGCTGCGGCGACTCGAAGGAAAGGCCGACCGCCGTTAGTTGTTGCATCCAGAGCGGAACGAAGATTTGCGCTTCCAGGGATCCTGGCTGAGGACTGCCGAGCGGAGCGAACTGCAGGCGCTGAACCCCAGTAAGGAGCTGGTCGCGCGTGGCATCGAGGGGGCGATTCGGGTCGCTGTCGAGCTTCGGACCTGAGAGCCAGTTGCAGCTCGTCGCCAGCGCGACGAAGGCGAGAAGTGTTGTGGCGAAAATTCGCCGCGAAAGTGTGAGGTCGTCGCGCCGCATCAGCGACTGAGCCCCACCGAGATCACAAACGATCGCGTTTGTGGGCTGTTGAACCAGTCGGAGCCACCACCCGGCGCGGCCGGCCCGGCGATCGACATCTCGGGATCGAGCCCGCTGTACGACGACCACGTGTAAATGTTTCGGCCAGCCAGGCGAAGCTCGACGCTCGACAGTCCCATCTTCTGCCGGACAAACCCACCACTCCACGTGTAGGCAACTGAGATCTCACGCAACTTTGTATAGCCCCCTTGCTCCACGAATTGCGCGCCGGGACCGTCGAAGCCGCCGCCCAATCCGTGGAACCAGGGTTGCCCAAGATCGACCGACCGTCCCGCGCCGGGTCCGACAACCGGGCCGCGCAATACATCCGTCCCAATGACGCCGGGCACGTTACGCCGCTCGGTGTCCTTGTGCGTACCAAAGGAGTAGAGCGCGCCGCGAGTGCCATTCCAGATCTGCCCGCCGTGCCGCACGTCCACCATCGCCGCGATGTGCAGCTTGCGGAACAACGTGATCGCGGTGCGAACGCTGCCGGTCCAATCGGGAGTCGAATGGCCTTGGACGTATGAGGTATCGCTGTCGGGGATCGGATAGCCCGAATCGTCGACAAAAAGTGCACCGTTGGGCGCACCGTGCGCCTTGCAGTACGCGTTGATGTCCGTCGGAGTGCCCGAATCATCCACGCGCACATTCGTCTCGCCGTACCGACAGCGTACGAAATCGCTCATGTAGAAAGAGCCAACGGGATAACCTGGCAGCACGACCGACGAGAATTCGCCATCGTTAAACGCGAGCACGGTCACGCCTCGGAGGCTGAGAACCCGGTTCGCGTTGTGCGCCCACGTGACATCTACGTCCCAGCGGACACCTGGGCCCTGAAGCGGATGCACGTTCAGGGCGAGCTCCCAG
>JAQBQC010000179.1 GCA_028287205.1 Gemmatimonadota bacterium | reverse complement strand
CGCCGCGGTGAGTGGCTTCGCGATCGCATGAAATACCTGCATGTGCAGGAGCCGGATGTCCTGGCCGCCGCTCGCAACTCGGGAGTGGAGCGGCTCGAGCAGATCAAGTACGCGGTCGTCGAGCGCAACGGCAGCATCTCGATCATAAGGAACGAGGCAGCCTAGCGCCTCGAGTCGAGAGCGCTCAATCCTTTCGGCCGGGACCCAGCTCCCCCTGATCCAGAGCGCGCGCCAGGCGATTGCTGGGCACGCGCTTCCGGAGGTCGAACAAGTCTCCCTCGCTCAGGAGATGGAGCGTCACATTGAAGGCCGACAGTGTATGCGTCTCATCCTCGTTGGACATGTTCGAGTACGACACCTTCCGTCCATCGAGCACGTACACGGCGCCCGAGCCGAGCACGGTGAATCGTTGCCGCGAGAAAATCCCCGCCGTATCCTCGTCGATGCCGAGACCCACGATGCGAGGATTCTGTGTGACGGCACCGAGGAGTCGGCCGATCCGGCCCCGCTCCGCGAAGTGTTGATCGATGAGAACGCCCGGAATCAAGCCGAGCCCGGGTGCCATGCGGAGCTCGGAGCCAATGCGATGCGTCGCGTCCTGTTCGCCGGCGACGATCATCGTTTCGCTCATGACGCTCGCGCCGGCGGAAGTACCGGCCATGGTTCCACCCTCTTCGTAGATCTCGCGAATGCGGTCGTAGACGGGAGTGTCTCCGATCTGACTCGTGACCTTGAGCTGATCGCCACCCGTGAAGAAGACGACGGTCGCGTCGTCGAGCACGCGCACGCGATTTTCCTCCAGTGCGTCCTCGCGCACACGAATGTCGAGGTGGCGCACGTGGTGCACGCCCATGCTGCGAAAAATCGGCTCGTAGGTTTCCCACAGCTGATCGGGCACGCTGCTGGCGACGGTGCACACGACGAGCCGGCCCTTTCCGACACGTCCAGCCACCTCGTGGAGAATGCGCTTCTCTCCCTCCTTGTCCTCGTGCCCGCCAATCGTGATCACGGTTCCGTGACCCACACTCGCTCTCCCGGCCGCCCGTCCCGAGCGGCTGTAACGCTTTCCTGGCTTCGCAGCAGGCATCAGAGTCCCTCCGGATGTTTGGCGCCGACGAGCGTCCACTTGCGGCTGCTCTTCTCGACGAAGTTGTCCTTCACGATCGGCTCACCATTCACGAGCATGCGGCGCCCGCGCGAGATCACTTCGCGTATTCCGAGCGATTGCTTTTCCAGCACGAGTACATCGGCATCCTTCCCCATGGCGAGCGTGCCTTTGCTCTTCAGATCGAGCACGTGCGCCGGATTCGTCGTGGAGAGCGCGAGCGCCTGCTCGAGCGGCACGCCGTGCTTCACCACGAGGCCGCAGAGCTGCGACCACAGAATCGCGGGGGCGCTCGAGTCTCCATCGGACGATGCGGTGAGCCGATCCATCGGACCGCCATGATCCGCGTAGTAGCTCACCCACCTCGCCAGATCTCGCTCGACCACATCGAAGTCGACATGCGATCCGCGTTGCGCGAGCGCGATCGCCTCATCCGCGAGCTTCTCGTTCCGCTGCACGTGCGTCGGATACAGCCACTCCGCCTTCACGTGGTGCTCGTCCGTCAGTGCACGCAGCGGAGCCAGCCGCGTGGTCTCCTCACCAACGTGGAAGTGCGTGACGCCCGCCTTTCCCGACAGCAGCCCGCCCACGTGCGTGTCGCGCACGAGCGTCGCGAGCTCGCCCGCAGATGGCGCAAGCCCGCGCTCATCGGAGATCGCAATCTCTCCTGCGCCAATGACCTCCTCGATGAAGATCATGTCGTTGCGCACGGAGCCGAGCACCGTAGTGGGCGGAACGTTGTATCCGCCCGACCACATGCGCGTGGAAAGTCCCTCCTCGGCCAACGCCTTCACGCGCCCGAGCAGCCCGGCCATCGTCTTCATCGTCGTGTCGACGCCGAGCGTGCCGACCACGGTAGTCACGCCCGCGCGAACGATTTCGTCGATGAAGAGCATCGGCGTTGCCAGCGCTGGCGATCCCTCACCGCTGCCGCCGAGCAGATGCTCGTGCGGATCGATGAGTCCCGGCGCGACGATGCAGTCGCGCGCATCGATCACCTCGTACTCGACAGCCAGCGCGTCGAGCGTGCGCCTCTCGAGGGCACCAGGACCATCGATCTTCTCGATGCGATCGTTCGCGATCAGAATCGAGCGCACACCACGCGGTATTGGATCGTAGAGCTCGCCGCCCTCGAGCAGCAGGAACATGAATACCCCGTAATCTTTTTGAGCGGAATGGTTGCGGCACGATCCGGGCCCTCGACAATCGCAAACAGCCTACAACCTGCCGACTTCGCCGCATGGGAGCCCTGCCCCCGCACGGGGTATGTCTTTTGCCTTTTTTCGGGTTTACCATCCCTGCAGCCCTCGCTTTCATGCAGACCCTTCCGACTTCCGCATCGAGCTCGGCCACGCTTCACGAGGCGAGCGAGCTTCGCGTTACGCGCGTACGCGCGCTGCGCGGTCCGAACTACTGGCGGCTATCCCCAGTGGTCGCGTGCGATCTCGCCCTCGGCTCGCTCGACCACGTCTCCACCGCGGAGCTGCATGGCTTCGCGGATCGACTCGTGGCTGCGCTCCCGTCACTCGTCGAGCACAAATGTTCGCTCGGACACCGCGGAGGGTTCTTCGAGCGTCTGCGCGAGGGCACGTATCTGCCGCACGTGCTCGAGCACCTCGCCCTCGAGCTGCAGAGGCGTGCGGGCAGCGACGTGCACTTCGGGCGCGTCGTCCCTTCAGGCGATCAAGGCGTATGGTGGGTGATCGCCGCGTACGAGGATGAGGAGGTTGGGGTGCGCGCGATGCACGAGGCGGTGCAGCTCATCCGCGCGTGCATCGCGGACGAGCCGTTCGACGTCGAGGCGCTCACCGAAGAGCTGTGCAACCTTCGTGAGGACGTGCGCCTCGGTCCGTCGACACAGGCGATCGTGGACGAGGCGCAGCGTCGCGGCATTCCCGTGCATCGACTCAACTCGCACTCGCTCGTGCGGCTCGGCATGGGGCGCAATCTTCGCCGCATCCAGGCGACCATGTCCGACTTCACCAGCGGCATCGCGGTGGAGATCGCGCAGAACAAGGACGACACGAAGCGCGCGCTCGATCTCGTCGGGCTGCCGGTGCCGAGCGGGAAGGTCGCGGGCTCGCTCACCGAGGCGCTCGAGGTCGCGCACGACATCGGCTTCCCCGTCATCCTCAAGCCGCTCGACGCGAATCACGGGCGCGGCATCTCACCGCGGCTGGACGATGAGGCTGCGCTCCGAGCCGCGTGGCCGCTCACCTCGACGGTCTCGCGACGCGCGGTGGTGGAGAAGTTCGCGGTCGGCCGCGATCACAGGGCGCTCGTGGTCAATGGAAAGCTCGTCGCGTGTGCGGAGCGAGTGCCGGCGCACGTCATGGGCGATGGAACACATCCGATACGCGCGCTCATCGACACGGCGAACGCGGATCCGCGTCGCGGAGTGGGCCACCGCAACATTCTCACGAAGCTGCTGATCGACGACGAGACCGAACGGTATCTCGGCAAACGAGGCTTCACCTACGACAGCGTCCCCCTCGCGGGTGAGCGAGTCGTGCTTCGTCCTACCGCGAATCTCAGCACCGGCGGCACGTCGATCGATCGCACCGACGAGATGCATCCCGAGAACATCATGGCCTGCGAGACCGCCGCGAACATCATCGGGCTCGATATCGCGGGGATCGACATCATCTCCGGCGACATCGCAGTGCCCTTCCGCGAGAATGGCGGCGTGATCATCGAGGTGAATGCGGCGCCGGGGCTCCGCATGCACACGCACCCCGCGGAAGGGGCGCCGCGCAACGTGGGTGCCGCGATCATCGACATGCTCTACCCGCCCGGCACCAAGCCGGACATCCCGGTGATCGCGGTAACCGGAACGAACGGGAAGACGACGACGACGCGGCTCATCGCGCACCTCTTTGGCCGCACCGGCCGCCGAGTGGGCTTCACGACCACCGACGGCGTGTACATCGACAACCGCCGCGTGATGACCGGTGACATGACAGGGCCGTTCTCGGCGAACATCGTGTTGTCGAATCCAACGGTGGATGTCGCCGTGCTCGAGACGGCGCGCGGCGGCATTCTCCGCGCGGGACTCGGCTTCGACGAATGCGACGTCGGCATCGTGCTCAACGTGACGTCCGATCATCTTGGGCTCGGTGGCATTCACACCCTTCACCAGCTGGCGCAGGTGAAGGGTGTGATCCCCGCGGTCGTGAAGCGGGACGGCGCGGCGATTCTCAACGCGGACGATCCCCTGGTGCTCGGCATGCAGGAGCGCGTGACGGGAGACATCGTGCTCTTCTCCCTGCAGCCCGACGGAAGGAACCCGGAGTTCGAAGAGCATCTCGAGCGCAACGGCGTAGGCGCGCGCATCGAGAACAACTCCTTCGTGATTCGCCGCGGCCGCGTGCGCATCCCGATAGCCGCACAGCACGAGGTGCCGCTGATGATGGGCGGCGCGGCGCACTTTCAGCGCCAGAACATTCTCGCCGCGATTCTCGCCGCATACGTGCAGGGCGTGCGCTACGATGAGATTCGGAGCGGATTGCTCACGTTCTTCCCCTCGCCCGTGACCACTCCCGGCCGATTGAATCTCATTCGCGTTGGCGATGGCAGCGCGCTGATCGATTACGCGCACAACGCGGCGGCCGTCTCGGGGTTGCTCGATTTCGCCATGCGGCTTCCGGCCGCACGGCGCATCGGAGTCGTGGCGTCGCCCGGCGATCGCCGCGACGAGGACATTCGCAACCTCGGCCGGCTCACCTCCGCGCTCGACTACGTCATCGTTCGCGAAGATGCGGATCGTCGCGGTCGCCCCGCGGGAGAGGCGGCGAGCCTCCTGCGCGAGGGATTGCGCGACGGCGGGATGAAGGAGGATCACATCGAGATCGTGTTCGAGGAGGCGGAGGCGGTCGATCGCGCCGCCTCGCTGATCGGCGAGGGCGACCTCGCGATCATTCTCGCTGACCACGTGGAGCACGTCGTGAAGCGTCTGGGTGCCTCGCTAGGCTGATGGAGCGCGCATCGCTGTGAGTCGCCCCGACTCGGAGTCGGAGATTCGCCCAACCGCGCTGCGCACCGTGCAGGGCGCGAATTTCTGGTCCCGGCGTCCGGTCACCAGAATGGATCTCGCGGTGGGCGCGTACGACGAGATCTCCTCCGCGGATGTCAGCGGATTCAAGGGCCGTCTGCACCGCGCGATGCCGGGACTGGTCGAGCATCGATGCAGCATCGGCGAGCGGGGAGGGTTTCTCACGCGGCTCGAGCAGGGCACGTACGCGCCCCACATCATCGAGCACGTTGCCCTGGAGCTGCAGGTGATGATCGGCCACGACGTGGGCTACGGCAAAACGCGTGGCGGCGATGTGCCGGGCGAATACACGCTGGTGTTCGAGCACCTGCATCCCGCAGTCGGGCTGCGCGCCGCAACGCTCGCCCTGGACATCGTGCGCCGCGCATTCGCCGGAACGCTCGATGGCGTGGGCGACGAGGTCGAGCAGTTGCGCGCGATTGCAGAGACGCTGAATCCTCCGCCGAGCGATCGGCATGCCTCGGTGGCGATCACGGGCGGCTCGGGGCGAGAGGAGGCGTGTGGCGAGCTC
>JAQBQC010000123.1 GCA_028287205.1 Gemmatimonadota bacterium | reverse complement strand
CGCGCCCACGCGATGATACCAGATGCGACCGCCCTCGACCGCGATGAATCCTTCGTCTGCACGCTCACGTGCCGTGCATTGCAGGCAGAGCGCGAACGCGCAGAGCGGCCAGAGAAGGCCAATACACCGCGCACGTGCCGAGATGCGGGACAGCCTCATGCCTTGTCGAGAGCCTGATGGACAGAGGTTCAGAGCGGATTCAGCTCGACTGAGAGTGCGTCGCAGAGCGCCTCAGCGCAATCAGCCCCATCGTTCGCGCGTTCAGTCGGCCTCTCACTTTAACTTCCAACAGTCGCCCGCTCTCGTTTGCTACCTCGATTCCCATCCATGACGCTCTGGCTCGATGCGGATGCCACGCCGCGTGACGTGAAGGAGATCTGCCTTCGGGCGGCCGAGCGCCTCGAGCTCGCGACGGTGCTCGTCGCGAATCAGCGTGTGCTGCTGCCGCCCGGCTACAGGCACGTTACGGCAGTCCGAGTGGAGGGTGGGCCGGACGCCGCAGACCTGTACATCGTGGAGCACGCAGCGGCGGGTGACGTGGCGATCACCGCCGACATCCCGTTGGCGGCACTACTCGTACCCAAGCACGTGTCTGTCATCGATCCTCGGGGCGAGGAGTACACGGCCAGCAGCATCGGCGAGCGCCTGTCCGTGCGGGACTTCATGGACGGACTCCGAGGCACTGGCGTGGAGACCGGCGGGCACGCTCCCTATGGTGCACGCGAAAAGCAGGCGTTCGCGAACAGTCTCGACCGCGTGCTCACGCGGGCGCTCCGGAGTCGCTGAGAGCGGCCCGCACCCTTACACGGCCGCCGCGCCCTTGCCGAGCGTCCGGAGCATGGAAGTGAGCCGTTTCTGCTCCTTCTGTGAGAGCTCGCCCATGACCTTCGCAAGGCGCTTCGCGTGCGCGGGGAAGATCTGCCTGATCAGCGCGCTCCCCTCCGGCGTGAGCACCGCGAAGCGCGAGCGCTTGTCGCCCGGAAAGCTTTCGCGCGTCACGAGTCCCTTGGCAGCGAGCCGATCCACCAGGTACGTCACGCCCCCGCTCGTCACGAGAATCTTTTTCTGGAGATCGCCGAGCAGGAGCGGGCCCTTGTGGTAGAGCGCCTCGAGAATTCCGAACTCGGAGGCCGTGAGATCATGCCGCGCGACGTCCGCGGTGACGTGTCTCGAGATCGCGAGATATGCGCGCGCCAGCACCACCCAGGTCTTGAGGGCGGTGGCCGAATCCTTCTCGCTCTTGCTGCGCTTGGATTGCGCGGCGGGCGGCGGCGCGGGAGTATCGAGTGGCGCTGTCATCTTAGCGCTAAGGTAATCGCCCTTCGTAGATTGCGCGAGCGCGTCAGCCGCGCTCGCGCGCCGGCTATTGACCCGAGCCGCCGTTTCCGTACTCCGCCGGTCGCTCCGATGTGACGCGGCGATGCTCGCCGCTATTGCGCAGCACGCGCAGGCGCTGCCTCGCGAAAGCCTCCTTCGCGTACTGGCGAACCGCGTCCCAGTCACCGTGCTTTGCGCGAATCTCCTCCGACCATCCTGCGCGCAAGTCGCCCTCGATCTGCTCGAAGGACAGCCCTTCGTACGACGGATTCGCGCCCGCGATGTGCCCGATCAGATACGCGGGCCGCACCACCTCGTACGATCGGTCGGCGAGACGTGTGGGAGAGAAGTCGTAGTGTGCGCGATACACAACGTCGTCCTCGAACGTGACCTGGCGCACAGTCGCGCTCACCTCGCGCTCGGCCCACCATCCGCCAAGCGATTGCGCGATCTCGTACACGATGAGGTCCACGGATCGGCCGAGCGCAGTGACCTCACGCTCGCCATCCTGGCGCGCGGGCTGCTCGGTGGTCCGTCGCTCGTCGTTGGCCCTGCGCTCTTCTCGTCTGCGCTCCATCTCACTCCTCTGCGTGCGTCGTCCCCTGCGCTCATTCGTACGCGTTGCAAGGACGGGACCGATATTCGCGATCGATTACAAAAAGGCCGACGGCACACTCGAGGTGGCCGTCGAGCGCCTGGAGCGCCCACAGCGTTCCCTGCAACATAGTCATCGGTCATCGATTCGCGCCATTGCAACCCGCGCCATTATCCGCCACGATTTGTTGCATGTCTCCCATTCGGCTGGGTACACAGGGGTGGAACTATGATGCCTGGGTAGGACCGTTCTACCCCGACGGCACTCGCGCTCCCGACTACCTCGCGATGTATGCGCGCGCCTTCGACACTGTGGAAGTCGATTCGACCTTCTATGCGATCCCTGCGTCGAGGGTCGTTCGCGGATGGGCCGCGCGCGTTCCCGACAATTTTCTCTTCGCGCTCAAGCTCCCGCAGGAGATCACGCACGAGAAGCGCCTGCGCGGCGCCGAAGATGCGACGGCGCTCTTCTTCGATCGCGCACGCGAGCTCGGCGCCAAGCTCGGTCCCGTGCTCATCCAGCTCGGCCCCGACTTCGGACCAAACGAGCTTCCCGCGCTCGCGGCGTACCTTCCACTGCTGCCGCGCGACATCCAGATCGCGGTCGAGTTTCGCGACAGGCGCTGGATCAACGATGGTGTGCTCGCGCTGCTCGCCGAGTACCGCGTCGCGCTCACGCTGGTCGACGCGAGATGGATTCCACGCAAGACGATGCTCTCGCTCGCCGAGCGTCCCACGGCGGACTTTGCGTACGTGCGGTGGATGGGACCCGATCGAGACATCGTCGACTACTCACGGCTGCAATTCGATCGCACGCGCGAGATCGAGCAGTGGTCGGAGTCGCTGATGATGCTCATCCAGAAGGTCACCGCGGTGTACGGCTACGTGAACAATCACTTCGCGGGACATTCGCCGGCCTCGGTGCGCCAGCTGCAGCGGCTCTTCGGGCAGACTCCCGTGGATCCGAACGACCTGGGTGAGCAGATCAGCTTCTTCTGATCGCTCGGTCGCTCGATAGCTTGGTCGCCGCGCGCGACTGGGCGCGTGCTGCTCGCCGTTATCTTTTCGGCATGAAGCGACGCTTCGTGCTCGCCGCCATCTTCGCGATCGTGACGGCGGTCGTCTTTTCGCGGCTCGGCGTCTGGCTGCTCGAGCGGCTCTCCGAGCGCCGCACGCGCAACGCGGCACTC
>JAQBQC010000116.1 GCA_028287205.1 Gemmatimonadota bacterium | reverse complement strand
CTCCTGCTCGGCCGCACGGATCTGCTCGTCGGCCGCGCGCAGGTCGGGGCGTCCGCGCATCGCGCGGTCGATCGCGTCCGCTTCATCGATGGTCGTGTCGCGGACGACGAGGCCCGCGAGGCTATCGGCGAGGGAGACGTTGGCGGTGAGCGGCTGACCCAGGGCGCGAAGGAGATCGAGGCGCGCGCGATCGCGCTCGTTGCGCGCGACGATCAGTTGGGCGCGCACCGTCGCGAACTGCGACTGCGCGCGCGTGACGTCGAGCGCAACGCCGACGCCGGCGCGCAGCTCCTCGTTCGCGATCCCGACCAGGGAGTCCGCGAGCACCGAATCGGCCTGCCTCGCGCCCAGCTGTGCGTCGGCCCGCTGCGCTCGCAGATACGCGTTCGCCGCGCTCTGCGCCGCGTTCTCGGCCTCGTCCGCCGCGGTCGCGCCGAACGCGCGCGCGGTGGTGCGCGCACTCTTCACGCGCTGGAAGGCGCCGAAGTCGAGAAAGGTCTGGGAGATGCGTCCGCGCGCGTCGAAGATGTTCACCGGACCGATCACCTGGCCTCGCGGATCGAAGCCCGGGAATGGAATTCCGAACGTCGCCGTGTTGAACGAGCGCCCGTTCTCTTCGGCATAGCCGGAGACCGACGGCAGCAGATCCGCGCGGCTCTGCGTGATGCGCGCGTCCGCCTGCTCAGCGCGATAGCGCGCCTGAATCGCGGACGCGTTCTGGTGGGCGCCGATGCGTGCGGCGTCGCCCAGCGTGAGCGGATGCGAGATGACGGAGTCTTGCGCGCGAGCGGTGGTGGCCGACGCGAGCAGAACGAGCACGGACAGAATGCGAGAGCTGGTGGTCATGTGTGCACGTGTGATGCGGTGGGCACCGGAACCTGGCCGATCGCGTGCAGACAGAAGTCCACCAGCTGGTCGAGCACCTGGTTGTCTGACAGATCGCGCATGAAGGGAATGCGGGCGCGCTTTGCGGCCCAGACGCCGTGAATGAAGAGCACGGAGTGGAGCATGCGGCCGGCCGCGAGCGGATCGATGTCGCGGAACTCGCCTGAGGCGATACCACGCTTTACGATGTCGCCGAGAATGCGCATGGAGCGCATGGGCACTTCCTCGATGAACTGCTCGTAGAGATCGGGGAAGTGGTGCAGCTCGCTCAGGATGAGGCGGTAGAGAATCTCGAAGGACGGCGTGCGTACGTAGTCCCACGAGTTGCGCAGATACTGGCGCAGCTGCTCGCGCGCGCTGGCGTCTTCACTGATCATCGCTTCGACGGACGCGATGTGCCGCGAGGGGATCTCGCGAATCATCTCGCAGAAGAGCGCTTCCTTGTTGGGGAAGTAGAGATAGATCGTGCCTTTGGAGACGCCTGCGGAGCGGGCGATGTCTTCCAGCCGCGCCGCGGCGAGCCCGCGCTCGCCAAAAACCTCGAGAGCGGCATCGAGGATCTGACGCGGGCGCTCGCCGGGGAGTCGGCGCCAGCGGGGCGCGTTGGTTTCTGCGGACTCAGACATCAGGAGTTTGTGGCTGCACGAGAATAACTAAACGGCTCGTCAGTAGAGTTGTTCCCGGCGAGCGAGGAGGAACGTTACTGACTCATGAGTAACTTACTCGGCAAACCGTCTGCAGGCTGACGACGGCGGCATCATGATGCCAGTGAACGAAAAGGGGCGGACGCTGTCGCGCCCGCCCCTCCACTGTCCAGCCTGGCAGTGCTACTTCGTTTCCGCGGCGGCTGGGGACTCGCCCGCGTACTTCAGGTTCGTGAAGTGCACGATCGCGGTCATGACGGCGAGAAGGAGCACTGCGCCGACGATGAGCCCGGTAAGACCGGCCTTCAGATCTCCTTCACGTGGTGGGGCCATTGTTTCCTCGGTGTGCGGTGTGCTACGAAACCCGGACTTTGTTCATCGTGTCGTTCTGCGTGATCTTCGTGAGCACGTCGAGCCCCGTCGTGATCTTCCCGAACACCGTGTGCACGCCGTTCAGGTGCCGCGTATTGTTCTCGTCGAGCACCATGAAGAACTGGCTGCCGCCCGTGTCCTTGCCTGCGTGCGCCATCGAGAGCGCGCCGACATCGTGCTTGTTCGGATTCCCCTTCGTCTCACACTTGATGTGATAGCCGGGGCCTCCCGTGCCAATGCGCCGATCGCCAGCCGGCAGGTCGCGCGACAGTGGATCGCCGCCCTGCACCATGAAGTCCGGGATCACGCGGTGAAACTTCACGCCATCGTAGAAGCCGCTGTTCGCGAGCTTCTCGAAATTGCCGACCGCGAGCGGTGCATCCTTTTCAAAGAGCTCCGCGACAATGGTGCCGCGATTGGTCTCGATCGTAGCCTGCTTCGCCATGTGGGAACCAGCCGTGGAAGGAAGTCGAAGTGGAGCAGCACGCGCAAGTTAATCGGCCCAGCCGCGCTTCGCAGCCACGCCTGCGCTCGCCCTCACACGCGTGACGATGGGCAGATGTCGTTGAGCGGACAGACCTCGCACCTGGGTGCGCGCGCAATACAGATCTGACGTCCGTGCTCGATGAGCAGGTGCGAAACCATGGTCCACTGCTCCTGTGGGAAGAGCGGCATGAGATCAGCTTCGATCTTCACCGCGTCCGTCTCGCGCGTGAGCCCGAGCCGATTGGAGAGACGCGTGACGTGCGTGTCGACGACGATGCCGAGATTCTTGTTGAAGGCGTTGCCGAGGATGACGTTGGCGGTCTTGCGGCCGACGCCGGGAAGCTCGGTGAGCTCCTCCATCGAGTCGGGTACATCGCCTCCGTGCCGTTCGACGAGCGCGTGGGCCATTCCGAGCAGGCTCTTCGTCTTGTTGCGAAAGAAGCCGGTGCTCTTGATCGCCTCCTCGAGCTCCTCCGGCTTCGCATCTGCGAGCGCGGGGGCGCCGGGATAGCGCTTGAACAGATCCGGCGTGACCATGTTGACGCGCTTGTCGGTGCACTGCGCGCTCAGGATCGTGGCAACGAGGAGCTGATACGGATCCTCGTGATCGAGCGCGCAGTGCGCGTCGGGATAGGTGGCCGAAAGCCTCCGGTAGATTTCCGTAGCGAGCGCCTTTCGCTCCTGCTCGTTGCGCGGCCAGCGCTCGCTCAGGTGCGGCAGCGCCGGCTGCTTCGCCGCCCTCACGCGCGCGGGCGATTTCCCTTGCGCGGTCTTCGGCGCCACCTTCTTCGACACTGCCTTCCTCGCCACGGCTTTCCTCGCCACGGCTTTCCTCGCCACGGCGTTCCTCGCCACGGCGTTCTTCGGCGCGATCACGGCCTTCACGACCTCGCGCGCGAGCTTCTTCGCGACGCGCTTCGCGACTTTCTTCGCCACTCCCTT
>JAQBQC010000104.1 GCA_028287205.1 Gemmatimonadota bacterium | reverse complement strand
TCGCCGCCAGTGGGGACGATGAAGGCGGCGTCGACGCACGTGCGACGACCCGGCGCCGCCCACGTGGCCGCGCGCGCGGCGACGCACGAGCTGGCGATCGCGACGCGAGCGCGCGGATGCCACGCACCCGCGAGCTCGGCGAGCGCGCGCACGAGCATCCGCTCGCCGCCCATCGCCTCGAGCCCGTGCGCGCCGATCCACCAGAGCCCCGGCTCGTGCATGGCCGGCGTCACCTGCGGGCTCGCGACGAGAAAGTGCGCGGAGAGCTCGGCGATCGCGCTCGCTATTGCCGTGTCGTCCCAGTCGAGAATCTCGAGCGCGGCGCAGCGGGCGCGCGCCTCGAGCGCCGTCATCCCGCTGCGCACGCCCGCGCGCGCGGCGGCGCCGGAGACCGCGCGCAGCTTGCCGTCGCTCACGAGCGCGACGAGCGCATCATCCCACGAAGGCGGTGCTGCGCTTACGGCGTGGAGGTGTGGATGCGACGGCGTCTTGCGCGGCGTGCCGGGCCGCGGCGGATTTTCCCGCGGCGGATGTGTCGGGGTGAGAGGTGATGACGGGAGTGGATGGGGCTGGAGTGTATGGGCGTGCCGGGTGCGCCACACCGCGGCGATCGGGAACCTCGGAATGCGAACACAAGCGACGCGCCACTGCTCGGCCATAACTCACCTCTATCGTCCGGCGTTTTCCACCCTTCTCCAGCGTGATCGTGGTCGAGCGTTCGGAGCGTCTGTCGCTCCCCGAGGCCGCGCGCGCCGGATCGCGTGCGGCGAGTCGTATTCGAACGGAGCTTCCCGTCGCGTCGCCTCCGTGCTCGCCGGTGACCACGAAGGCCGCGCCGACATCGTGCGCGAGCCGCGTGAGCCGCACCGCGAGCACGCGCGAGATTTGAGGCGCGCCATCCATCACCACGAGCGCGAAGGCGCCGGAGCGGAGCAGGAGATCGGCGCACCACGTCGCACGTGCGGGATTGGTGGGACGGATCATCCAGAGCGGCGCGCGCTCGCTGCCGACGTGCGCCCAGTCGCGCGGTGCGAGCGTGCGCGTGGCGTCGATGTAGGCGACCCAGCGGCCGCCGGTCGCGACGGCGGCGACGAGCGTGCGCAGCATCGAGGTGCGCCCGCTGCCACTCGCGCCCGTGATCTCGGTGAGTCGCCCGCGCGGAATGCCGCGCCCGACGAGAATCGCGTCGAGCTCGGCCAAGCCGGTGGGGAGCGGTGCGCGATCCGGGCGCACGATCTCCTCGATGGCGCCGAGCTGGAGTTTCAACTCCCGAACAGAAACCGAAAGCTGAGGAGACGCGAGCACGCGCGCGGGGGCCGTCACGGTGTGATCAGCGCTCGCTTACGAGGTCGTTCGCGTCGGCGAACGGAAGTGCGCGATCCGCGAATGTGAAGGTGCCGTGCTCCTGAATCTCCTTCGCTGCGCGGACGAAGGAACCGAGTGCCGCGCGGCTGAGCGCGGATCCGACGCTGATGCGCTTGACGCCGAGCGCGGCGAGATCGGACACGGAGAAGTTCGCGCCCTTCAATCCCATGATGACGTTCACCGGCTTCTTCACCGACGCGCACACCGCGCGGATGTGCTCCGCCTTCGTGAGCCCGGGTGCGTAGAGGACGTCGGCGCCCGCGGCCTCGAAGGCCTGCAGGCGGCGAATCGTGTCATCGAGATTGGGCTTTCCGTGCAGGAAGTTCTCCGCGCGCGCGACGAACATGAACGGGAAGGGGAGCGCGTGGGCAGCCTCGGCCGCAGCGGTGACGCGCTCGACGGCGCGCGCGAGATCGTAGATCGGATCGTGCGGATCGCCGCTCGCATCCTCGATCGATGCGCCGACGAGCCCGACGCTCGCCGCCATGCGGATGGTCTCCGCGGCGGCTTCGGGTGCATCGCCGTAGCCGTTCTCGAGATCGGCGGCGACGGGAAGATCCGTGGCGTCGACGATCGCCTTCGCGTTGGCGAGTGCATCGTCGCGCGTGACGGAGCCATCGCCGTCGCGGCGGCCGAGGACGAAGGCGAGGCCGGCGCTGGTGGTGGTGAGTGCTTCGAAGCCGAATCGCGTGAGGATGCGCGCGGTGCCTGCGTCCCAGGGATTCGGGATGACGAACGCCCCCGCGCGCGCGTGCAGCGCCTGGAATGTCTTCGCCTTCTCGGCCTGCGTTGCGCGCATTGTCATACGAGTGGGCCAGTGGTGAGTGAGAGGTCGAGCGCGAGCTGCTCGCACGGGGCGGGCGCGGACTCGAGCATCGCGGGATCGTCGTCCGCGTCGTCGCGCATCCTGCCGCTGTCGGAGCGTACGCCGTAGCGTTTGCAGAGAAGCTCGAAGAATCGCGCGAGTCCGTCGCGATAGCGATCGCCTGCATGATGGCCGCGTGCATAGGTCGCGCGATAGCGGCCGGCGAGATGCGGAAACTCCTGCTCGATGAACGGGAGGTAGCGCTTGCGCGCCTCGTGCTGCAGACGGAGCGCGCAGGCGCCCACGTACGTCGCGCCGGCTTCGGCCACGCGCTTCACGAGCGCCTCGAGATCCGATGGATTGTCGGTGATGCCGGGGAGCACGGGCATGCAGTTGATTCCCGCGTCGATGCCCGCCTCGCGGAGGCGCGTGAGCGCGCGGATGCGCGCCTCGGGCGTGGGCGCGCGCGGCTCGATGCGGCGGGCGAGTGTGCGATCGAGGGTGATGAGCGAGAGATGCACGGTGAGCTCGGAGATGCGCGAGATGCGCGCGAGCAGTGCGACGTCGCGGGTGATGAGCGCGCTCTTCGTGATGATGACAATGCGCAGCCCCGGATGCTCGGCGAGCACCTCGAGGATGCCGCGCGTCACCTTGAAGTGCCGCTCGGCCGGCTGGTACGGATCGGTGGCGGTGCCGATGAGGATCGCTTCGCCCTTGAGCAGCGCGAGATGCTTGTCACTGCCATGGCGCAGCGTGCGCGCGAGAATCTCGGCGGCGTTGCGCTTGACGAAGATGTGCCGTTCGAAGGCGAGCCACGGCGGAATGCGCTCGACCTGGGCAGCGGTGCTGTCGACGAGACGGTCGGCGGCGGATGCGCGCTCCATGACGTAGCGATGGGCGTAGCGTGCGTAGCAGTACGCGCATCCGAAGGCGCATCCGATGTACGGGTTGATGGACCAGTAGCCCATTCCGGTGACGGTGGGATCGTTGAGGATGGAGCGCGCGTGGGTGGAGTAGTAGGTGATGTCGCTCTGGGCGCCGATGACGGGGAGCTGCCGAAGCGAGCGCTGGACGGCTTCGGGGAAGAGGGGGAGGGTATGGGCGGCGGCGAGCGAAGGGGGCATTGATTCGGGTGCGACGGGGATGGAAAGGGTGGGGGGATGAGGATACCGAATGAATACCGAAGAAACAAGACGACAGAATTGACCGATGGGGTGGCGGGAATCAGGAATAGTGCAGTAGACTATTTAGTAGATCATTCAGTCTACAAATCATCCCGTTGAGGGCGAATTGGCAGCCACAACCACCATTCGAGTCGCTACCAGCGATCGGGACGTCGCACAGGAGCTGGCGAAGCAGACAGGCCGCTCGCAGATGGAGATCGTTCACGACGCCCTCGAGCTCTATCGCCGCCACCAGCTCCTGGCGGACATGAACCAGGGCTTCTCGGCCCTGCGTCGCGATGCTGACGCCTGGGATGAAGAGATGGTGGAGCGCGACGTCTGGGACATCACGCTCGGCGACGCCACGGGCGGCGACTGACCGCGCTCGATCGATGAAGCAGAACACACCGCCCCAGAGAGGGGAGATCTGGAACGTCGACCTGCATCCGGTGCGCGGTCAGGAGACGCGGCAGCGGTGGCGCGCGCTCGTGATCTCGGTGAACGAGCTCAATCACGGGCCGGCGGGAATCGCGACGGTGCTGCCCATCAGCGTGGTGGATCAGCGAATCGCCACGCACGTGAAGGTGCCGAGCGGTGAGGCGGGGCTGACGCAGAATGGATTCGTGAAGTGCGAGGAGGTGCGCTCGGTGTCGATCGAGCGGCTCACGAATCGTGTCGGCGCGGTGAAGGCGGGGACGATGGCGGTGGTGATGCGGAGCGTGGGGGTGTTGTTGGGGATCTAGCGAGCGGAGGAAGCGATCACGCGCAAATCACTGCTCGCTCTCCTCACTCCCCAGCACCAGCCGATACCCTTGCTTCGGCAGCGTGAGAATGT
>JAQBQC010000100.1 GCA_028287205.1 Gemmatimonadota bacterium | reverse complement strand
CCCACCTTCACGCCGGTGTGGATGTACGCGCCGATGCCGAAGCGCCGCTTCGTCTCCGGATGCATCTCGTCGATCATCCGCGCGTCGACGCCGACACCGCTGCTGAACGCGAAGTGGCGTTTGCTCTCCGGAATGTATCCGAGATCGACCGCGGCCACGGTTCCGTGGAGGAGCGCCGGTACCGCGCGCTCGATGCGGCGCGGCGTTCGCAGCGCGCGCGCGACGAGATTTCCGGTGCCTCCGGGCAGAACGCCAACGGCGTACCGGTGTTCGCCAGCGCGCCGATCACCTCCATCGCCGTCCCATCGCCGCCGAGGGTGAGCACCGACGCAAAATCGCGCGCGCGCTCGGCGGCCACGAGGGCGGCGTGCCCCTGATGCGACGAGACTACCACATCGAACTCCGCGCCGGCAGCGAGCAACGCGTCACGCGCACGCTGCTCGAGCAGGCGGCCGCGTCGCGCGGCCGGATTCGTGATGAGCAGAACCGGTCCCGTCAAAAGCTCCAGTCGCGAAAGAGATCCAAGCCCAGCTGCCGCGGACGCGCGCCGATCGTGTTGGCTCCAGGACGACAGAGCAGCGACGTCGTCGGCGGCTCCAGACTGGCCTGCAGCGAGAAGTGCTGCGCCAGCCTGTACTCGAGCGTGATGCCGATCGAGTTCGTGAAGCTTCCCTGCGCACCTGCTCCGCCGAGCCCGCACAATCCGGCGTTCGCCGTGAGAAACGCTTTCTGGCCCAACTGCTTGCCAACGCCAATGCGCGATCCCGAAAGGAAGTTCTGCGCGCTGGTCTGCGACGGGTCGTTGTAGTTGTTCGTGTTCCCCGTCTGCACCTGCACGACATCGAAGAATCCGATCTGCGAGTTGATCGCGCGCTCGATCAGCGCACCCGCGCTCGGCAGCAGCGCCTGGGCGACCGGACGGAGTGCGTTGTTGTTCTGATCGCCGGATCCGAGCAGCGAGGGCTGGCCGAACACGAGGTAGCTCAGAATCTCCGTGTACGAGAGCGCGACGCGCGCGTCGCTCGAGAGATCGAGCTTCGGGTCGAGCAGCGTGCCTCCGATGTGCGCGATGATGCGAACGTCCTGCGCGAGCTGGTTGGCCTGCCGGACGGTGTACGTCGCCCAGATGTTGAGTGAGCCGGCCTGCTGCGGATCGTTGTAGAAGGTGACGGTCCCGCTGTCGACCTGAAACGTGCGCTGCACGAGTCCAAGATCGAGACGATAGGTGCCGCGCTCGACCTGGATCGAGCCATCCAGGCGCTGGTTCGCCGCATCCTTCCGCAGTGCGACCTGGCCACCGAGCTTGATGTTCGCCTCTTCGGACCGCAGCCACACATCGTTGCCGATCTCCACCTGCAGGCTCGGCACCTGCAGGTTTCGGATGGCCTCCTGCACATCGCGCCGCTGCTGCCCGAGGAACGTGCGGCGAACCTCGACCAGGTTGGTGTCGACGAGAGTGCCGACATCGGGATCGATGGACGGATCGAGGCTCAGCGCGGATTTCTGCGCGAGCTCGGGGAGATAGAACGTGGCGCGCTCGATGTTGACGTTGCCGGTCAGCGTCAGGTGGCTGAACGGACCGCTGAGCCGCACGTCGTCGCTGAGCTCGAGACGCGCGAGCGAGCGCTTGTCGACCACGAGAAAGTTTCGCGCCGACATCGAGAGGTCCACCTGTACGTTGCTGAGATCCTGCGAGAGATCGAGGATGTTCCCGAGCGCAAGGGTGCCGCGCAGCGAGAGCTTGCTGTTCGCCTCGGTGCCGCTCGCGGCCGAAAGCGTGTCGATGCGCAGGCTGTCCGGACGGAACCCGAGATCGGCTTCGACCTTTCGCAGGCGAATGCCGAGCGCGGGAAGTCCCATCTCGCCATTTCGCACGCGCAGCCGTCCGGTGAGGAGCGGATGGCGCCAGGTGCCGGCGAGATCGAGCCCCACGGACGCAGTGCCCGACGGACGCGAGAAGGATGTCGAGATCGTCTCGAGAACGGCGAGGTCGAGACTGTCGCCGGCGAGATGCGCCTTGAGCGGCTCGTCGAGCATTCGGCGCTCCACGGGCACGAGCGCGAGGTTGAGCGGCCACGTGCCGGTGAGCGACATCACGGCCGTGTCGTGGCGGAACACGACCATCTTCGTGTCGAGCAGCCGATTCGCGTACGATCCGTTGAGCGTGAAATACGGAAAGGCCACCGTCCCGAACGACACGTCGCTGAAGCGCGAGCCGAGCGTGATGGTGGGCGCGGTGCGCAGCCCCGAGATCTCCATCGTGCCGCTGGCGGTGCCGCTGATCGGCGTCGTGAGCTGAGCGATCGCGCCGAGGTCCGCGAGCGACACGCTGTCGGCGCGCAGCGAGACGCTCACCGCGCGCGCGTTCGGCAGATTGGCGTGCAGCACGATCGCGCCGCCCTCACCGCCGCGCACGGACACGGAGTCGATCCGCGTACCGACGGTGTCGAAGACGATGGTCGCCGGCGCAACGAGTCCCCATGGGTGCGTATCGACCAGTCCGCCGAGGCTGTCGACCATGAGGCGCAGTGAATCGAGCGAGCGGTCGAAGGTGAGATGGGTACCCGCGACGAAGCTTCCCGCGCGCCGGTTGCTCGCGGCGGACACCGCGACTGCGCCGCTCGAGCGACTCGTCATCGAGAGCTGCCCCTGCATGCTGTCGATGGCGACGGTCGCGATCAGGAGCGAGTCTGCGCGCGCGCTGATCGTGCCGCGCGCGTCGCCGGGCAGGCCACCCATGTCGTAGGTCGCGCTCGCAGCGGCAACGCGATTCCCGGCGACGAAGAGGGATTCGCCGGCGATCACTCCACGCGCGAGCAGCGTGTCGATCGAGCCGACGAGCATCCCCTCGGCGTGCGCTCGTCCGTCGAGCGAATCGCGCAGCTGCCGCAGCTCGAGATCGTGCTCCGTCAGTCGCACGGCGGTATCGCGCGGCGCGGTGTCGGAGGCCGTGCGCGGCAGGATCCACGGCCGGAGCCCGCCCAGGGAGTCGATCACCACCGCATAGCGCAGCGAGTCGACGACGTTCGGCGCGAGCCCCAACGCTCCCTTGGCCGACACGTGCGCGACGCTGCTCACGATGCTGAGCGTGTCGATGCGCATGTGCGCGTCGCCGAAGGTGAATGCCCCCGTTGCGCCGCTCACATCCACGGGCTCGATCCGGGACTGGTCGAGGTCGACGTTGAGCGAGCCGCTCAGATTCGCGATGGAGTCGCCGTGCATGTCGAATGCGGCGCGGCCTGCCAGGCTCGTGGACGGAAGCGTATTGCGCTCGAGCAGCGCCTGCACATCGAGATCCGCGACGCTCGCCGTTCCCCGGCCCGCGAGCCCGCTCACGCTGTCGAGATCGAAGTTGCCGTTCACCGCCATGGTGCCGGCGTCGCCGCTCAGGTTCGTGGTGACGTCGAGATCGTCCATCGTGCCGCGAATGCGCATCGGTCCGGAGAAGTTGCCGCGAAAGGCGAGCCCGGGATACGAATGCGCGAACGTCGTGAACGACACCGGCTGCGCCTGGAGCGTCACGTCGAAGGCGGTGAACTTCGGTGCCTGCGTGACGCGTCCGTCGCCCGTGAAGCGCGAGGTCGGAAGGGTGTCGTCGTGGTGCACGATGTCGGCATCGTGGAAGCGCGTATCGAGCCACGAGGAGTCCAGCGTGGCGACTCCCGATATCGTGCCCTTGAGCCGCGGAAAGCTCGCGAAGAGGTACTGGATCGTGCGAAGATCCAGCGTCGCGATGTCGACATCGAGCTCGTGGAACTTCGTGTTCGACGGAACGAGAATGTCGAGCGCGCCGTGCATCGAGGCCCTGCTCACCGCGCCTCGTACGTGCGCGTCGTGAAACGTCATCTCGGCATCGTCCACGTGCCAATCGGTGAGCAGCCCGCCGGGGCCGCGCACCGATCCGGTGAAGGTACCCTGCCAGTCCTCCGGGAACGGACCGCCGGCCAGCGTGCGAAGCAGATCGAAGTCGAGCGGCGAGAACTGCGCGTCGACGTTCGTCACGCCCAGCACGGGGAACCCGACGACGAACGTCATCGCCCCGGTGAGATGCGACTTCGTCGAGCGCACATCCATCTTGCTCAGCCCATACTCGAGCACGTGCGCGTCGCGAACGTTGTTTCTGATCGTGAGCTCCATCTTCCCGCCGCCGGTGCGCGGAAGCGTCGGGTAGACCCACGCGACGTCCTGCATGGACACCGAGTCGGCCCACACGTGCACGTCGTAGTGCGTGGGCGCGGGCCCGCCCCACGACACGCGTCCCTGCGCGTGCCCGGTCGAGCCCGGAAGATCGAAATGATGCAGCTCGAAGAACACCGTGTCGCCGAGGATCCTGACGGGGCCCGTCGCGTTGTTCAGCTCGAGCGGAGGATCGTTCTCGCTCACGCGCATGTAGCCGATCGAGATCAACTTCCCCACGCTGTCCGGATCCGCCAGTCGCACGTACGGCGATCGCAGCTCGCCCTTCGTCCACCGGCGCGTCTGCTTGATCCCCTCGCGCGTGCGACGAAACTCGTGATGCGTGTCGTTGAGCGCCACCCTGATCGCACTGTCGCGGCGCGCGCCCTTCAGCGAATCGGGCGGCGACCAAAGATCGGTGAGGGTGAACTTCAAGTCGTGGAGCACGGCGCTGTCGATCACGATGAAGTCACCGAGCGAGCGCGTCCCCGCAAGGCGCTGTTTCTTCTGGCCATCCGGAAAGACGTGGCGGAAGCTCCACTGGTGATCCGCGCGCCGCCGGAGATACACGTTGGGCCGATTCACCTCGAGGTACGAGAGCAGCAGCCGCTTGTCGAGCACGTCGCGCGGATCGTAGCGCAGGATGATCGGGCCGGTCGCGATGACGAGCGAGTCCTCCTCATCGCGAATCGAGATCGAATCGAGCTGCACGCCCGTAAAGAGGCTGCCGGTGATGCGCCCGATGTAGATGGTTCCGCGATTGCCCATCGCGCTCTCTACCTGCGAGTTGATGAGCGATCGCAGTCGCGCACGGCCGAGATCCGTTTGCGTCGTCGCGAGGATCGCCCCGATGACGCTCACGCCCAGGAGCAGCAGGATGCCGGCGCTGATCAGCGCAACGAGGCGGCGGCGTGACATCCGCTAGAACGCCTGCCCGATGCTGAAGTTGAACGTGAGCTTGCTCAGAACGCCCTGCCCGGCCTTGGGCGTGAACGTCGGGTCGCACGTCTGCCCCGTTCCAACGACGCCCGCGGAAAGCTCGTTATCCGGGCTCACGCATCGCAGCACGTTGTCAGCCCCGACGAAGTACGCGGAGCCGGCGGTCGAAGCATATCCGTTGTAGGCGACATCCACGCGCAGCGGCCCGATCGGCGAGCGCACGCGCACGCCGACTCCCGGCGTCACGCGGAGATCGGAAGCCGTGAAGCTCTGCTGCGGCCGATTCCACAGCTGGCCGGCATCGACGAAGCTGGCGAACTGCACGCGTCCACCGAACGATGTGAGCCGATATCGCCACTCGGCGCTCGCGACGATCAGCGTGTTGCCACCCGTCGGCGAGTATTGGAGCACGCGCGATTTGTCATCGGCGCGAAAGAGCTGCGTCGGATTTCCGCCGATCACCGCACTGCTCACCGCAAACGTGTCCACGATGTAGACCAGAGGTCCCAGCAGGTTCTGGCTGAAGCCGCGAACGGAGTTCGGCCCGCCCGCGTAGAGTCGTTCTTCCGGCGGCACATACGCCGTGGCCCCCCGCGCCGAAAATCCGTCGAGCACGGCGCCAAACTGCAGTCTGGCGGCGAACGTCGAGCTTCCCACCGTCTTGTACACCGCACCCTCGGCGAGTACGCGGCTGAAGCGCGTGCCGTTCGCCGTGTCCAGCGACGTCGTGCCGCTCCGAAGCTCGAGATGCAACTGGTTGCCATTCGATGGATCGAGCAGCTGGTCGGAGCGGTCACGGACGATGGATGCGCCGATCACCTGGAGGCTTCCATTCTGCTGCAGCCGCGCGATATCAGCGAGCGCGCATCGGTTGAAGAGCTGACAGAACACGGCCGGCGAGGCCGTCGTGCGCCCGTACTCGGCCCGGTACGAGAGCGTGAGCGGCAGTCCCGGGCGCAGGTCGCGCGGCTGGAGATCGCGCGTCACTTCGGCCGCGCCGCCGATGATCGTTTCGCGCACGTACGCCCGGAACTCCGAGGTCCGCTCGCTGAACACTGTGAAGGAGGGAAGCGTGCGCGGCCCGAGGAGCCCGCGCAGACGGAGCGTGCCCGACGCGTAGTAGTTCAGCCGATTGCTGATCGAGTCGTCGCGCACCGCCTGGGGACACAGCGCCAGGTGCGAGAGCCGGCCGTTGAGCTCGAGGCGCCGCGCGCCGCCCAGGAAGTCGCGGTCGGCGAAGCGCAGCTGGGTGCGGATGCAGTCGAGGGTCGCCCAGCCGCCGCCGACGCCGAGCGATCGCATCCTCGTCTCGTTGAGGCGCACGAGCACGATCAGCAGACTGTCGTTGGGCTGCAGGCTGTCGGGCGCGAGTGCGACGTCCACGTGGCTGTACGTCTCGAGCTGATAGAGATCGCGCTGGCTGCGCACGAGATCCTTCTCTCGATAGACGTCGCCCGCCTTAAAGGAGAGCAGCCTCCGCACCGTGCTCGTGTCGATCTTCGCCGAATCGCCGCCCGGGGTGATCTCGAAATCGATGCGTGCGATGTGCGCGACCCAGCTATGAAGCGTCTTCGGCTGTCCGCGAAACTGCTCGAAGAACTGATACTCGACCTCCGCGAGGTCCGTCTTCGGATCGACCGCGCTCGATGCCAGCGGCTGGGCAGCGTAGGGATAGCCGCTGTCGTGCAGCTGCTCGCGCACGGTGTCGACCACCGACTGCAGCTCGATCTTCGTGAAGATGTGGTTGTGGCGAAAGTGATCGAGCTCGTGCAGCATCCGGTCGCGGTTCTGCACGGAGTCGAGTCCGAGGACGCGCAGGGTATCGATGATCACCGGCGGCCCCTCGGTGATCCCGAATCCCACGGCCACCGCTCCCGTGCCGGCCGGCCGCACGGACGTCTTCACCGCGGTCTTGTAATAGCCGCGCAGCCGATAGAAGAGGCGAATGCGTACGGCGTCGCGCGAGAGCTCGAGCGTGTCGAGGCAGCGGCGCGCGCCGATGGGCAGATGCAGAGTTCTGCGTGTGAAGCTGGACGGCGATGTCACGATCACGCTCGCCAGCTCCGAGCTTTGAAAGTGCTTGTTGCCCTTGAACGTGACGGCGCGGACTTCGAGATCACCGGGGTCGCACGCGATGTCCTGTGCCCGCAGAGCGCCGGGAATAGCGACCGGAAGAAGCAGCAGCAGCGCGGCGAGAAAAACCCGTCGCATCACCCGCGTGTTCGCGCGGACGCGGCGTCACGGGTTGGTGCGCCGGGCGGCTCGACCACGAGCGGCGCGCGCTCGGCGAGCAGGCGCGCGATGTAGAAGACGGCGAGCCCCGCGCCCACGCCCGCAGCGATGGCCGGCAGGAGCGCGCGGCCGCGCACTGGCCGCCGATCATCGTAGCGGACGATCGACTCGTCGCGCATCCCGTTCGTTACCGTCATTGGCACCCTTGCGTGTACGCCGCGTCTCGTTGTGCGAACGACTCGGCGCTGACGTGTGCTACACTGTTTGCACGAGGATGGTACCAGGCCCCCGCTGCTTCGCGCGCCGCTTCACCTCTGCCGCCAACGAGCCGATGTGCCCAGTCGAGATCCACCGGTCCGGCCCGATCTGGAGCACCGCCGCAGACAGCCGCGCGATCGGAAAATCACGCGCCCGCCCTTCCCGATCGACGCCTGTGAAATGCCCGCGTCGCACCGCCTCTTCACCCACCGCCCGCTTCGCCACGTCGACGAAGCGAAGCGCGCAGTCCCGCGCGATCGCGAGCGCACGCTGAACCGTCGTGACGGCGATGAAATCGTCGCCCCCGATGTGCCCGACAAAATCCGTCGGCGACCCCGTCGTCTCGATCGCGCCCCTGATCGCCTGCCCCATGTCCCGAATCACCATGTCGGCGATCGAGAACCCAAACGTGTCCGCGAACGGCTTGAAGTTGTCGAGATCGATGTAGCAGATCGCGAACGAGTCCCCTTTCTCCGCGCGCCGCTCGATCTCCTCTTCAATGGCCTTTCCGCCCGGCAGCCCGCTCGTCGGATTTCGATCGCCCTCGCGCCGCACGATTCTGAGCAACGCGACGATGCGCGCCCTGAGCTCGCGCGGATCGAACGGCTTCGCGAGATAGTCATCCGCGCCCGCTTCGAACGCGGCCACCTTGTGCTTGATGTCTCCCTGCGCCGTGAGCATCAGGATCGGGATGCGCGCGGTGAACGGATTGAGCTTTACGGCACGACACACGTCCAGCCCGCTCATGCCGGGCATGACGAGATCGAGCACGAGCAGATCAGGCTCGCGCTCCTGGATCGACGCGAGCGCGGACAATCCGTCGGCAGCCAGATCCGTCTCATGCCCCGCCGATTGGAGGACCTCACGCACCATCAGGCGCATGTCCTCGTTGTCGTCGACGCACAGGACGTAACTCACGATTGACGCTTCACTTGGGGCCCGATAAGTTCACCCGAATAGTACTGCTGTGTCAACGTCGTAGCCACGTGAAGGCGACGCGCGGGCGCGCTCCAGCTCGGGTCCGCAATGCCACTATCGCCATCATCGTCGCGCTCACGCTCACGCTCTCGTCTGACATTCGTCGCGCTCCTCGCGCTCGCTGCATGCCGCGGCGGTGAGGCCGCCCACCGCCGCACGCTCGTCGACGCACGCGACCGCTACGATCCAAAGTCTCTCGACCCCGCGCTCTCCACCGATGTTCCCACCGGTCGCGCGGTGTCCTACCTCTTCGACGGCCTCACTCGCTTCAGCCCTGACGCGAAGGTCGGGCCAGCACTCGCCACGCGGTGGGACGTTTCTCCAGACGGGCGCACGTATCTGTTTCATCTGCGTCCGGGCGTTCGCTTTCACGACGGTACGCTGCTCCACGCGAGCGACGTCGTGCACAGCTTCACGCGCGTGCTCGATCCGACCAACAAATCCGGACGCCCTTGGCCGCTCTATCCGATCGCCGGCGCACGCACATTCGCCGCAGGGAAAGCGACCGCCGTCTCCGGCCTCGCGGCAGTGGATGACAGCACCGTCCGCATCACGCTCGATACGGCGCTGGCGATCTTCCCAAAGTTACTCGCAATGCCGGTCGCATCAGTGGTGCCGCCGAAAATTGCCGCGGATTTCGGCGAGCACCCGATCGGGACCGGCCCCTGGACGCTCGTCGCCTGGCAGCACGACGACTACGTGTTGCTCGCCCGGAACAGCGAATACTTCGGCGGGGCGCCCAAGCTCGACTCGCTCATGATACGAATCATTCCAGAGCCAAGCACGGCGGTCGCGGAGTTCGAAAGCGGAAACGTGGACCTGCTCTACGTTCCGGAGGCCGACGCGCCGCGCTGGGAGCAGACCGATGAGAAGAAGGCGCTGCTCACGTCGGCCCCCGCGTTGCGGCTCTGGTACGTTGCACTCAACACGACGCGCGGTCCGCTCAAGGATGTGCGCGTGCGACAGGCCCTCAACCATGCCGTGGACGTGCGCACGATCCTCGACAAGCTCCTGGGCGGACGAGGGCGGCTCGCCGCCGGCGTGATCCCGCCGACGCTCGAAGGCGCGGACACCTCGCGCGCACCGTACGCGTACGACCCCGCTGCCGCGAAGAGGCTTCTCGCCGCGGCCGGCTACGCGAAGGGTTTCGACGTCGAGCTCTGGCTGCCGCAGGATCCCGCCTTCAGGCGCGTGGCCGAGTCGATCCAGTCGTATCTCGCGGCGGTGGGTGTGCGCGCGAAGATCGTGCAGCGCGAGAGCGCCGCCGCGCGCGAGGCCGCGCGCAACGGACAGACGGACATGATCGTGAAGGACTGGTACGCCGACTATCCCGACGCCGAGAACTTTCTGTATCCGCTGTTGCACGGCGCGAATCGCGGCGTCGGCGGCAACGTGTCGTTCTACGAGAATCCGACGTTCGACCGCATCGTGTCGCTCGCGCGCACGGACCCGGATTCCGCGACGCGCGCCGCGCTCTACCGCCAGGCGGACTCGCTGGCCTTTGCCGACGCGCCGATGATCTATCTGTTCTTCTACAACGAGCTCTACGCCGTCCAACCGTGGGTGAAGGGCTTCATCGCGCCGACGATCTTCAACGGCCAGAAGTTCACGGACGTCACGATCACGGCGCACTGATCATGGGAGCGCTGCTCGTCCGCCGCGCGCTCCTCGCGATCCCGACGCTGGCAGGCGTGGTCGTCGTCGCCTTCCTGCTGCTGTACGTCGCGCCCGGCGATCCGGTGCTCGAGATGGTCGGCGAGCGCGCGGACTCCGCGACGATCGCGCGACTGCGCGCGGAGCTCCATCTCGACGAATCGCTGCCGCGCCAGTTCGTGCATTACGCGGGCGGCGTCGTGCGCGGCGATCTCGGTCGCTCCTTCATCACCGGCCGGCCGATCGCGCGCGACATCGCCGAGCGATTCCCGAAAACGCTCGAGCTCGCGGGAACGGCGATGCTGCTCGCGATCGTGGTGGGCGTGTCGCTCGGCGTGCTGAGCGCGCGCCATCCCGGCGGCTGGATCGATCGCGGCGCGCTCGCGATCGCGTATGTGGGCGTGTCGTTCCCCGTCTACTGGGTGGGGCTGCTTCTGATCCTGCTGTTCGCCGTCGTGCTGCACTGGCTTCCTCCCTCCGGATACGGACGACCCGAGTTTCTCATCCTTCCCGCGCTCGCACTCGGCTCACGCTCGATTGCCTTCCTGGCGCGCATGACGCGCTCGTCGATGCTCGAGGTGCTCTCGAGCGACTTCGTGCGCACCGCGCGCGCGAAGGGTGCGCGCGAGAAGGCGGTGCTCATGCATCACGCGCTCAGGAACGCGCTCGTGCCGGTGATCAGCGTGCTGGGACTCGACTTCGGATCGTACCTCACGGGGAGCATCCTGACGGAGACGGTGTTCAGCTGGCCGGGGATCGGGCGCTACGTCGTGAACGCGATCGGCAGGCGAGACCTTCCCGCGATCCAGGGAACCGTGTTGTTTTTGAGCGTGGTGTTCGTGGCCGTGAACGTGATCACCGATCTCGCCTACGCGGCCGCGGACCCGCGCATCGCGTACGACTGACACCGCAACTGCTCGGCGAAACCCGGGCCTGCTCAGACTCGTTGGATATAGAGTGACGACACCCTTCCAGCCTCCCTCAAGTCCTGGCGCGACCGGCCTCCCGCAGGCGCCCACCGCGACGCAGATGATCGTTCCGGAGGAGATGGTGCCTGCGGCGCGCGGGGTCACGGCGTTCCTGTCGTCCCAGGACCGCGCAGGCGACTGGATTCTTCCGCGTCTTTTTCGCGCCGTGTCTTTCTGGGGCGACGTGAGCATCGATCTCACGAAGGCGCGGTTCGGCGCGGGCACGTCGCGCATCGAGCTGATGGTGATCATGGGGAACGTCGAGGTGCTGGTGCCGCCGGATGTGCGCGTGGATTGCGACGGCGATGCGATCATCGGCTCGTTCGACGTTGAGGGGCAGAAGTGGAGCACGCCGGTGGAGGGTGCGCCGACCGTCCACGTGACCGGCACCGCATTCCTGGGATCGGTGGGGGTGAGGATCGTGAACCCCAACGCGCCCTCGTGGATCAAGATGCTCAAGACGCGCTGGAAAGAGGTGCGCGGCGCGTAGCGGCTCACGGAGCATGTCGGCCTCGGAAACGCGACTCGCTATACCGTCGTCTCTGCCCGCGCGAGCTCGGTGATCGCCGCCAGATGATGATCGTCGTGCTCGGCCACGAACAACATAAGGTCCACGAGCCGCATTGGAACGCCGAGCCGCGGATGCAGCGCCGTGCGCGCGAAGAGATCGGCATCCAATCCCTCGAGCTTCGCGATGAGCGCGTCTCGTTCGTGTCGCACATCGGCGAGCACGTCCTCCATCGTGCGCGCATTGTGATTCGCCGCCTCGGTCGTCGAATTGGTCAGGTCCGCAGGGGGCAGTGCGGCCTCGTGGTGCTCGTACGCGACGATCCGCGGGCGGAAGAGAATTCGGTCCAAATCCGCGAGATGCCCCGCGTGCTCCTGAACCGACCATCCCGCCGCGGGCCGCCGCCGCTGTACCTCCGGCTCGAAAAGCGCAACGCGCTCCGCCACGCGCAACGGCGTGCCGCGCAAACGCTCGAGCAGCTCGGGATGGAGCTCCGAGGGAAAGGAGAAATCGAATCTTCTGTCGAACCAGCGCAGTCGCGTCATGCGGGTTTGATCAGCTCTGCGCCCGCGGTGAGATCACCGCACCCGATTGCGTGCCTTCGATGCTCTCGACGTACGCGCGCGCGACGTCGGCCGCGGGCAGGCCCCCCGCGAGATCCATCTTGTAGGCGATCAATGTCTCGGTGACCCACGGCGGAGCGACGACGTTCACGCGAATCTTTCGCGGCGCCTCCAGCGCGGCCGCGCGCGTGAACGAGTCCAGAGCGCCGTTCACGAGGCTCGCCGCCGCGCCGCCCACCATCGGCTCTCGCGCGAGCGTGCCACTCGTGATCGTGAACGATCCGCCGTCGTTCACCGAATCGAATCCATAGCGCACGAGATTGACCTGTCCCAACAGCTTGCTTCGAATGCTGAGGGCGAAGTCATCATCCGTGAGCGTGGGGAGCGGCGCGAATCTCGCCTCGCCAGAAGCGCTGACGACTGCGTCGAGCCTGCCGATGCGCTTGTACAGCGCGCGGATGGAAGCGGGATCGGAGATGTCGACCTGTTCGTGCGCCTTCTGCCGGCTGGCGAGCACGAGCTCGTGACGATCCTGCAAGGCGGCGACGATTGGTCGCCCGATGGTGCCGGTGGAACCCACAATGAGTATGCGCATGGCTGACTAAGACGCAACGCGTGCGCCGGGTTCCGGCGAATCTCTGCGTATGCGAGCTGCCTCTCAGGCCACGGGCAGGGGCGCGCGTGTCGACTCTCCGGATGCACGTTGCGCGATCGCAGTCGCCGCACGCTGCGCATCGCGACCCACGCCGTGGATCATCGCGGACGACATCGAATACTGGAAATGCTGCCCGACGAAAAACAGGCCGGGGTAGGTGCTGACCATGCCACGCTCCTGCTGCGGCTCCCCGGCCGCGCCCAGGATGGGAAGATCGAGCCACTCGAGCCCCGGATGAAATCCCGTGCACCAGATGACGTTCTGGACATCGAGTGTGCGACCATCGTCGAGCAACGGCTTCCCGTCGCGCGTATCCACCACGCGCGGCACCCGAGTGACGCCAAGTGCGGCGAGATCGCGCTCCTTCGTGCGTATCAGCGGGGTGGCTTCCGCGAGCATCTTCGGTCGCGCCCTGCGTCCCACCGGCGTATCGAGCGTGAGCACGCGATGGAAAATGATCCGGAACATGAGCGGCAGGAGAATGTTTCGACCAATCACGCTCTGAATGTCGAATGGCACCTGGCCGGTGGCGCGCCCGGACACGAATGTCGGAAATCCCGCCCGCACCGTTTCTCGACCGATCTCCGCCCCTGAATTGCCGGCTCCGACTATGAGCACCGCGCCCTCGCGAAGCTGGCCCGTGTTCCGGTACTCCGTCGAGTGCAGCTGCACAATGCCGGCATCGAGTGACGACGAGAGCGCGGGAACGCGCGGCACCTGAAAGCCGGCCATGGCGACCACCACGTTCTGCGCCGCGAGCTGCACATCGCCTGCGGAGATCCGATAGCTCGAGCCCTCACGCCACACTCTCTCGACGCGAGTGCCGGTGCGCACCGGCAGCTCGAAGTGCGTCGCGTAGCCTTCGAGATAGTCGCCCATCTCATCCTTCGTCGGATTCGAGTGGCGTGGCGCAGGGAACGGCAGGCCCGCCAGGCCGTCGAACCGCGCCGGGGAGAAGAGCCGCAGCGAATCCCAGCGCTTTCGCCACGTGTCACCGATGCGCGCGTTGCCCTCGAGTATGAGGAAGGAGCGCCCGAGCTGCGCGAGATGATATCCGGTGGACAGCCCCGCCTGCCCACCGCCGATGACCACGGTCTCGATTCGCTCTGTCTCGCGCATACCGCTCGCGTCAGTCATTCGTGCCTCGTGCGCTCGGTGCCCGCCGCCCCTCGATCGAAGCGGTGTCTACCCTTCGTCCCCCCCGTCGCCGAACCGCTTCCGCGTCTCCTCCGTTCCACCCTCGCGCAGCACTCGCGAGAGGAGCACCGGATTCACCCGGCTCCACAGCAATCCGCACGACACGCACGCGCGTGCGCCCGGCGGGAAAAACTCATCCGACGTCTTGTTCGCGCCGATCATTGGCACCGCGGCGCTGAGCGTCCAGAAGCGCAGCCCCGACGGCCGAAAATAGATCGACGAGATGCCGCCAAGGATGCGTCCTTTGGTGACGCTTTCGCTCCCGCACGCGGGGCACCTCTCCGTTTCGTCGCTCATCTCCAGCTCCTGCCGATGTTCCGCATATCGGGCTCAATCATCCTTCTGTCCAAATATCGCCATGTTCGACGAATGGCCGGGGTTCACCTTCTTTTCCGGGTAGATCCAGTGCACCGCCTGGTTCACCGCCGTCGCCGCCTCGCCAAACCCCGTCGCGATCAGCTTGAGCTTGCCCGGATACGTCGTGATGTCGCCCGCCGCGTAGATCCCCGGGCGCCCGGTCTCCATCGTGCTCGACACCACGATCTCGTTCTTTTCGATCGTGAGCCCCCATTCCGCGAGCGGCCCAATGTCGCTCACGAAGCCGAGCATGGGCAGGATCACGTCGACGTCCACGTCCTGAGTCGTCTTCGCCTTCACATCCTTCAACGTAGCACCGGTCACGCGTCCGTCCGCGCCGTGAACGTCCGCGATCTCGTGGAAGGTCAGTACCCTGGCCCGCCCTTCCTTTGCGGCCTCGCTCACGGCCGCAACCGTTGATCCATGCGCCCGAAAGCGGTCGCTCCGGTGGATCAGCGTAACCGATTCCGCGTGATCCATGAGTTGATGCGTCCAATCGAAGGCCGAGTCGCCGCCACCCACGATCAGCACCTTCTGCCCGCTGAACTCCTTCGGGTCCGTCACCCGATCGTGAATCCCCTTCCCGTACCATGCCTCGGCACTCGGATTCGGCAGTCGGCGCGGGGAAAAGGCGCCGATCCCCGCCGCCACGATCACCGCGCGGGAAGCAAAGCGGTCGGTTTCGGTGACCAGAGTCAGCACCCCGCCGTCCTCTTCCAGAGCCACGATGCGCTGCCCCAGCTGCTCGTCGGGCTGGAACTGGCGCATCTGCGTGACGAGGTCGGTCACCAGATCCTTGGCCAGAATCTTCGGCAGCCCCGCTACATCGAAAATGTATTTCTCCGGGTAGAGTGCCGTCAGCTGCCCGCCGAGCTCTGGAAGCGCGTCCACGATGCGTGCGGACACGCCGCGCATGCCCGCGTAAAAAGCGGCGAACAGACCAGTAGGGCCTGCGCCGATGATCGTGATGTCGCGTGTGTCCAGCGTCATGAAGTGCGTCAGAGGTGAGAACGACCGGCCCTGCAGAGGCAGAGAACGATGAGCACAGCAAGTATGCACACCGAAGACCACATTCTGGAATACGCGGGCGCATTCCGACTCGTGCGGAAGATCGCGCAGGGCGGTATGGCCACGGTGTACGAAGCCGAACATCTCGGCCCGGCAGGCTTCGCGAAGCGCGTCGCGCTCAAGGTCATCCATCCGCACTACGCGAAGGAAAAGACCTGGCTCCAGCTCTTCATCGATGAGGCAAAGCTCTCCGCCAACCTCGTGCACGGAAACATCGTGCAGATCTACCAGCTGGGCGAGGTCGACGGGCAATACTACATGGCGATGGAGTACATCAAGGGCCCGACGGTGCGCGCCATCATCGAGCGGCACCGCGTGCTCGAGACGCCGGTGCCCCTCGCGATCTCCGCGTACATCGCGAGCCGCGTGTGCCGGGCGCTCGACTTCGCACACAACTTCGTGAGCTCGGACGGGGATCGCCTCGACATCGTCCACCGCGACGTCTCGCCGAACAACATCATGGCGACGTGGGATGGCCACGTGAAGCTCACGGACTTCGGTATCGCGAAGGCGAACACATCGATCGATCCGATGCAGAAGTCGCCGCAGATGCTGATGGGAAAGAAGCACTACATGAGCCCCGAGCAGCTGCTCGCGCTCGAGGTGAGCGGTCGCAGCGACGTGTTCGCGGTGGGCGTCACGCTCTACGAGCTGCTCGCGCTCGAGCCGCTCTTCTATGAAGACGCCACGGAGCTGCTGATCGACGAGGTGACCTGGCGTCCGCTTCCCAGTGTGCGCGAGCTCGTCCCCGACATCCCGCGCCCGATCGAGGAGATCCTCACCGCGTCGCTCGACCGCGATCCGAACAAGCGCCCCACCGCGGCAGCGATGGGCCGCGCGCTCGACAAGTGGTGCGAGTCGCAGGCCGTGGTCGCGACGCCGGACCGACTCCAGGAGCACCTGGCGACGATCCTGACCGACAGCTACCAACCGCCCACGGCGAGCGAAGAGCTCACGAAGTTCTCGAACTTCAAGCGCGGTCTTCGGCGCGCGGACGGCAAGCGCCACAACTGGTGGTCCCGGATGTTCAAGCGGGCGTGATCGTCGACGGGGGATATATTCTTATCCCATGAAGATCTACACGAAGACGGGTGACGCAGGCGACACGGGACTCTTCGGCGGCGGCCGCGTCTCGAAGGATCATCCGCGCGTTCAAGCCTACGGCTCCGTCGACGAGCTGAACGCATCGCTCGGCATGGCGCGCGCGGTCGAGCCAATGCCGCGCATCGACGAGGTGCTCGTCGGCGTCCAGCGCGATCTCTTCAGCCTGGGCGCGCTCCTCGCCACCCCCGATCCCGACAAGGTGCGCGAGCATCTCGAGAAGGCGCGCATCGGCGACGCGCGCATCGAGGATCTCGAGCGCGCGATCGACGACGGAGAGACGGAGCTCGAGCCGCTGCGCGCATTCATCCTGCCCGGTGGCACCATGAAGGCCGCGACGCTCCATCTCGCGCGTACGATCTGCCGGCGCGCCGAGCGCGACGTGATCGCGATGTCGCGCTCCGATCCGCTGCCGCCCATCGTCCTCATCTATCTCAATCGCCTCTCCGATCTCCTCTTCGTGCTCGCGCGCGTGGCAACGCGCCGCGCGGGCGCGGCCGAGGTGACGTGGTGAGCGCCACGGCCGCGCAGAGCATAGTCGCGGTCCCCGTGGGCTCGTACGACGTACACGTAGGCACGGGGCTGCTGGACCGTGCCGCCGAGATCATTCGCACCGCGGCGCCGGCGCATCGCTATGCGATCATCTCCGATGAAAATGTCGCTCCGCTGTACGGCGCGCGCGTGCGCGATGCACTCGGCGCTGCGCAGACGGAGCTCTTCGCAATTCCCGCCGGCGAGTCGCAGAAGACGCGCGAGCAGTGGGCGCATCTCACCGACGCGCTCCTCGCCGCCGGCTTCGGCCGCGACACCACCATCCTCGCGCTGGGCGGCGGCGTGGTTGGCGATCTCGCGGGATTCGTCGCGGCCACCTACATGCGCGGCATCCCATTCGTCCAGCTCCCGACGACACTTCTCGCCATGATCGATGCGTCGATCGGTGGAAAGACGGGCGTCGATACCTCGGCCGGAAAAAATCTGGTCGGCGCGTTCCACCGGCCACGCGCCGTGATTGCGGATCCCTCGGTGCTCTCGACACTTCCCGCGATGCATCTGCGCGCGGGACTCGCCGAGGCGATCAAGCATGGGGCGATCGCGGACGCCGCGTACTATGGAAGAATCGAGGAGGCGCTGCCGTCGCTGCTGTCGAAACCCGACGATGACTCGATGCGCGCGCTCATCCTGCGCAGCGTCGAGATCAAGGCGAGCATCGTGCTGCAGGATGAGCGCGAAGGTGGCATTCGCCGCAATCTCAACTTCGGCCACACGCTCGGGCACGCGATCGAGTCCGAGAGCGGCTATCGCTTGCTGCACGGCGAGGCGATCGCCATCGGCATGGTCCTCGAGACAGAGCTCGGCGAGCAGCTCGGCGTGACGGCGCGCGGTACCGTCCCGCGTGTGCGCGATACGGTTCGGCGCGCAGGACTTCCCAGCGCGATCCCGAAGCACCTCGATGCAAAGCGAATTCTTGCCGCCACCCGCGGCGACAAGAAGGCGCGCGAAGGCGTAGTCGAATACGCGCTGATCGCCGAGATCGGGCGCGCAGTCGCGGGCGTGCGCGCGCCCGACGAAACGGTTCTCGAAGTGCTCACGCAAAACACGGATACGCAATAAGATAGGGCGGGCTGATCGAAGGCATCTTCCTTGCGCTGCATTCACCGTCCCCAACTCCGGACCGACATGTCCTCGTTCGCGACGTATCTGATCGGCTACATCATCTTCGTCATCGGCCTCGCAGTCGCCGCTTACTTACTCCACGTTCAGGGACAGTGGATTGGCGTGGGCGCGCTGATACTGATCGGGCTGGGCATTTTGACCGCAACACAGCGCACGAAGCCGCGCGATCCGCCGTCGTGAGCACAGTAATTCGCCGTCGGTCGAGCGAATTACGACCCGATTGACGCGTGCGCGCATCACTTCAGCACGCGTGATCTTCGGCACACTTTGTGGCTGTTGACCTAACCGACAGCCGCAGTTATCCTGCCCGACGTTGAGGCTCGGCACCATCGAGCCGCTGCACGCCGGTTCTTTTCCCTCCCAGCCGCCGTGCCGCTCGTCCACCCTTCCGCATAGAACGGGGCGTGTATGGAGCATGTGACCGAGAGCAGGTCTAAAGGGTTCTTCCGCTCGTCCCCCTCTACCGCTTTCGATCA
>JAQBQC010000048.1 GCA_028287205.1 Gemmatimonadota bacterium | reverse complement strand
CGCCATTCAGCAACACGCGCACGGATGAATACGGCGGCAGCTTCGAAAATCGCACACGCGTGCTCCGCGAGACCATCGAGGCGGTCCGCGAGGTCTGGCCCGAAACGCTCCCGCTCTTCGTGCGCCTCTCGACTACCGAATGGACCGACGGTGGATGGGATGTCGAGGATTCCGTCGAGCTCGCGCGCATGATCGCACCGCTCGGCGTGGATCTCATCGATTGCTCATCGGGTGGCAACATCCCGAAGGTCCGCATCCCGGTGGGCCCCGGCTATCAGGTGCCGCTCGCGGAGCAGGTGCGACGGGAGTCTGGCGTGCCAACGGGAGCTGTGGGACTGATCACCGACGCGCTGCAGGCCGACGAGATCGTGAGCTCGGGGCAGGCCGACCTCGTCTTTGTCGCGCGCGAAGAGCTGCGCGATCCGTACTTCCCGCTGCACGCCGCGAAGGCGCTTCATGTGAAGATCCCGTGGCCCAAGCAGTACCTTCGCGCGCAGGACTAGGGCGCGCGCACGCACTCGCGACGGCTTTGGACACGTTGAGAAAGGATGTCAGGCCAATTTCTCGAGCAGGCGCTGCAACGCTGTCCGCTCGGACGCGCTGAGGCGTTCGAGCCGCGCGCCGAACGCGTCCGACAGCAGCGCGAGCCCTCGCGACAGCGCCTTGCGCCCAGCGGGCGTGACCAGGAGCCGGTGCCGCCGCAGGTCAGCCGCATCGATCTCGCGGCGCAGGAACCCGGCGGCTTCCAGCCGTTTGACATAGACCGTCACGGTTGGCTTGGGCATGACCAGGACTGCCGCCAGCTCCGCCGGATAGGGGTGCGCCTCGACCTCGCCGAGCAGGAACAGCTCTTTGGTGTCCAAGCCCAACGCGGCAATCTTGGGGGCGACAGCGGCGATCACCGAAACCAGGAGCCGGTAGTTCAGCGACCAGACCTTCGCCGTATCAATCGTCGACATGGACTTGCATCCCACAATGGTTTAAGATTAAACTAAGTATGTTGCTGTACTAACCCTACTGTAAACAACGTATCATTCTACAGGATCTACAATGCCACTCGACCATTACGTGACACTCGGCCGCTCCGGCCTCCGCGTGAGCCCCCTCTGCCTCGGCGCCATGACGTTCGGTGAAGATCTCGGCTGGGGCTCGAGCGTCGAAGAGTCGCAGCAAATCATCGATCGCTTCATCGACCTCGGCGGCAACTTCATCGACACGGCGAACTTCTACACGAAAGGCCACTCCGAGAAGATCATCGGCGACCACGTCGGTCGCCATCCCGCCCGCCGTGACCGTCTCGTCATCGCGACCAAGTTCAGCGGCAATCTCTATCCTGGAGACCCGAACGGCGGCGGCTCGGGCCGCAAGTCGATCGTCGCCGCCTGCGAGCAGTCGCTGCGGCGTCTTCAAACCGACTACATCGACCTGTACTGGCTGCACAACTGGGATGTGCACACTCCGATCGAAGAGACGATGGCCGCGCTCGACGACCTCGTCCAGGCGGGCAAGGTCCGCTACCTGGGCGTGTCAGACACACCCGCCTGGAAGATCGCCGAAGCCAACGTGATCGCTCGCTTCCGCGGCTGGTCCGCCTTCATAGGACTCCAGATCGAATATTCCCTCCTCGAGCGTACCGTCGAGCAGGAGCTCGTGCCGATGGCCCTCGAGCTCGGACTCGGCATCACACCTTGGTCACCGCTCAAGAGCGGCGCGCTCAGCGGCAAGTACACGCGCAAGAACGGTGGCGAGGCAAAGGCCGATCGCGCCTTTCTGGACGCGTTCCTGAACGAGAGGACCTTCACGGTGGTCGATGCACTCGAGGGCATCGCTCGCGCGCACGGCAGCACCGTCGCGCGCGTGGCACTGTCCTGGGTGCAGGCGCAGCCGGGCGTGTCCTCGACGATCATCGGCGCGCGGCGGCTGACCCAGCTCGAAGACAACGTCGGGTCGATCGACGTGAGGCTGACACCCGACGAGCTAAGCGGGCTCAATGCGCTGACGAAGCCCACGTTCGGATTCCCGCAGAGCATGCAACCGCTGTTCGCCGCCATTCACAATGGAGGCACGAGCGTAAACGGCGTCTACGCGCCCCTCTCCGGTTTCGGGATCGAGAAGGGCGGCTCACCCTACTGAGTTGTCCATGGTCCCGGCGGGTGTTCGTCGCCCGCCGTGGACTGAACTTGCCAGCCTAGCGCCGTCGCGCGAGCTGCAGCAGATCGTTCAACACTCCGCTCGCCGTCACGTCGGGGCCGGCTCCCGGCCCCGAGATGACCATCGGATTCGTTCTGTAGCGATCGCTCACGAACACGAACTGGTTGTCGGTGCCGCGCAGCGACGCCATCGGGCTCGAGGAATCCGCGACCACGAGCCCGACGCTCACCTTTCGTGCGCTCGCACTCACCTGATAGCGCAGCACGCCCCCGCGCGCGCTCGCGCGCGCGACGCGCGCATCCCACGCAGCATCGAACGTCTCGAGCTGTGCGAGGAACTTCGGGAGCGGCATCCGCACCGCCTGCGGCGTCACGAGTGACTCCACCGACACATCGCCGAGCTCCCCGGAAAAACCGAGCAGGCGTCCGAGGATCAGCCCCTTGCGCGCGACATCCATCCCGGTGAGATCGTCGCGAGGGTCGGGCTCCGTGTAGCCGCGCGCCATCGCATCGCGGAGCGCGGCCGAGAATTTCTTTCCGCGCCCGAGCTCATCGAATAGAAAGCCCAGCGTGCCGGATGGGCACGCGTCGATGCGTCGCACGCGGTCGCCGGACTCGACGAGCTTCGCGTACGTGTCGAGAATCGGCAGCGCCGCGCCTACCGTCGTCTCCGCACGGATGCGCGTGCCGCGCTCCTCCGCGAGCGCGCGCAGCTCGCGCACGCGTGCACGCGGGCCGCTGAGCGGGCGCTTGTTCGCCATCACGAGATCCATCCCGGAGCGCACCGCGTCCATGAGCAGCGCCATGGTGTCGTCCGCCGTGACATCGATGCACACCGGATGCGACAGCGCGTGTCGCGCGATGTGCGCGAGCGACGCCTGCGCCGCGGACGCGTGCGCGCCGGGCAGCGTCGC
Organism: Gemmatimonadota bacterium; assembly: GCA_028287205.1. Classification (GTDB taxonomy): domain Bacteria; phylum Gemmatimonadota; class Gemmatimonadetes; order Gemmatimonadales; family Gemmatimonadaceae; genus FEN-1250. The sequence continues at coordinate 995 of JAQBQC010000048.1, read as the reverse complement.
GATTCCGCGCCGCGCGCGCTTTGCCGCCGTGGCGCTCGCGAGCCGCGCCGCGGACAATCCATCGGCATCGAACAGGTAGCCGCTGCGATCGATGATCCCCACCACGCGCGGCGCGCCGCTCTTTCGCCCGTTTCGCGCGACGAGCGCGGCCACGCGCTGCCCGATCGCGCCATAGCCCAGCAGCACGACATCCGCATGCGCACCGGCGACGAGGCCACCGCCGCCCACACGGTCGAGCTGAAACGCCGTGTGAATGCGACGCAGAGCGGTCACGCCGTTCTTCGCGTCGACTACAACGGAGAGATTGAGCTCCGACGAGCCCTGCGCGACCGCGACCACGTTGATCCCGCCACTCGACAGCGCGTCGAACACGCGCGATGCCGTGCCGGGCATGTCGCCAATTCCGAGCCCCACGATCGCGATGGTCGCCACATCATCGCGCGACGTCACACTATCGATCTCGCGATTCGTGATCTCGTGGCGAAACTCGTGCGACAGCCCCTTCCGCGCTCGCTGGGCCGCTGCCGTCGGCACGCTGAAGCAGATCGAATGCTCCGACGATGCCTGCGAGATGAGGGACACCGAGATGCCCTCGCGCTGCAGCGTCCCGAACGTGCGCGCCGCGATGCCCGGCACGCCGAGCATCCCGTTTCCGGCCACCGTGATCATCGCCTGGTCCGCCGAGATCGAGAGCGCCTTCACCGGATAGCGCCGAACCATGCGCCGCGCGGACACCTCGGTGCCCGTGGACTCGGGATCCGCGAACGGGCGCACGAACAGCGGCATCGCGCGCCGCGTGAGCGGGATGAGCGCGCGCGGATGCAACACCTTGGCGCCATAGTACGCGAGCTCCGCCGCCTCGCGCGGATGTAGCTGCGCGATCACGCTCGTGTGCGGCACGAGCCGCGGATCGCTCGTGAGCAGCCCCGGCACGTCCTTCCACAGCGACACCGCGCGCGCATTGAGCGCACGCGCCAGCAGCGTCGCCGAGAGAT
>JAQBQC010000553.1 GCA_028287205.1 Gemmatimonadota bacterium | reverse complement strand
GAGCTCGGCTGGGGCGGCTACTGGGCGTGGGATCCCGTCGAGAATGCCTCGTTCCTGCCGTGGCTCGTCAACACCGCGTTCCTGCACTCCATCATGGTGCAGGAGAAGCGCGGCATGCTGCGCAAGTGGAACGTCACGCTCGTCGTGTCCGCGTTCCTCCTCTCGATTCTCGGCACCTTCATCACGCGCAGCGGCATCATCTCGAGCGTGCACTCGTTCGCCCAGTCCAACGTCGGCTACTGGTTCCTCGGCTTTCTCGTGCTGTCGATCGCGGTGACGGCGTATCTGGTTGCGACGCGGCTCAACGATCTCGAGGCGAAGGCGGAGCTCGAGAGCCTCGTGAGCCGCGAGGCGAGCTTTCTCTTCAACAATCTGCTGCTGGTCGGGATCGCGTTTGCCGTGCTGTGGGGTACGCTCTTCCCGATTCTGAGCGAGGCGGTGACGAACAACAAGATCACCGTCGGTCCGCCGTTCTTCAACAAGGTGAACATCCCGCTCGGTCTCGCGCTGCTCGCGCTCACCGGGATCGGGCCGCTCATCGCGTGGCGCCGCGCCTCGGCGGAGAATCTCAAGCGACAGTTCACCGGCCCTCTGCTCGCCGGCATCACGACGGGCGCGGCGCTCTTCGCGCTCGGCATGCGCGACTTCGGTGCGCTCGTGGCGTACACGTTGTGCGGCTTCGTGACGGGCACGATCATCCAGGAGTTCTGGAAGGGCGTCGGCGCACGGCGCCGGATGTACGACGAGAACGCGGCGATGGCGCTCGTGCGGCTCGTCGCGCGAAACCGGCGTCGCTACGGCGGATACATCGTGCACGTCGGCATCGTGATCCTGTTCGCCGCATTCGCGGGGCTCTCATTCAAGGAAGAGTTCGACGTCACGCTCAAGGGTGGCGAGACATACGAAGCGGCCGACCCGTACGGCAATCAGTGGCGCTTCGTGAGCCAGGGCGTATCGCGCTACGACGAGCTCAATCGTCAGACGACGGCGGTGCTGCTCGATGCGTATCGCAACGGAAAGCGCGTTGGTGTGATCAAGACGGAAAAGCGGCAGTACATGGACAGCCGCGGAGTGCCGACGTTCCAGCCGGCCACCGAGGTCGGGATCATGGAAGGAATTCGCGAAGATGTGTACGTGGTGCTCGCCGGCGTGATCGGTGAAGACGTGGCGGAGATGCGCATCACCTTCAATCCGCTGGTGTGGTGGGTGTGGTACGGCGGCTTGATCATGGCGATCGGTGGCTTGATCGTGATGTGGCCGCAGGCGGAGCGTCGCCGCGCGCAGGCGGGCTATTCGACCGTGTTGCAGCCCGCGGAGCAGGAAGCATGAGCAACGACATGATGAGCCGGCGCCGCTTCTTCGCGGCATCGGCGGCGGGGGTGGCGACGCTCGCGATCGCGCGCATCGCCGGTGCGCAGGAAGCGGCACCGCAGGCCAACACCGGCGCCGCGAACGCGCCCATGGAGTCCGACCGCTACAAGCCCGTGCAGCTCGCAGCGAAGGGCGCGCCGGTGATGAACCAGGCCGAACGCGACGCGCTCGAGCACCACATCCACTGTCAATGCGGATGTAATCTCGACGTGTACACCTGCCGCACGACGGACTTCTCGTGCGAAGTGTCGCCCGCGATGCATCGCGACGTGATGGCGCTCGTCGCCGGGGGCTATTCCGCGCCGGAGATCATTGCCGCGTTCAAGGGAGTGTACGGCGATCGCGTGCTGATGGCCCCTCCCACCCACGGCTTCGACATCGCGGCGTGGATCACACCATTCGTCGCGCTCTCCGCGGGAATCGGGCTCGTGCTCGTGGTGCTCAAGCGCCTTCGCGCGCCCGCACTCGCGCCGGCGATCGCTCCCGCGGTGGCGGACGCCACACCCGACGAGCAGGCGCGGCTCGACGCGCTCGTGCGCAACGACAGTCGATGACGCCACTCATCGTCGGCGCGCTGCTCGCAGTGATCGCGCTGGTGGTCGTGCTCTACCCGCTGTTCGACGATCTCTCCCCGCGGGCGCGTCGCACGCGCAAGCCCGAGGGGAACACGCCGAGCGTGGAGGCCGTGCAGGCGCTGCGCGAGATCGAGTTCGATCGCGAAACGGGAAAGCTCTCCGACAGCGACTACACTGCGCTCAAGACACGCTACACGCGCGAGGCAGTCGCCGCGATGCGCGACGAAGACGCCGGCGTTGCCGGGCCGTTCGGTGATGCGGCCGAGGCGGTGATCCTGCAGTACCGCCGCCGCCAGCTCGGATGCGGTGTGTGCGGCCCGCGTCCCGAGCCCGACGCGATCTACTGCTCCACCTGCGGACGTTACCTCGCCGCGAGCTGCGCGCACTGCCATGCGCCGATCACCGAGATCGGTGCGCGCTACTGTGGCTCGTGCGGCGAGACGCTCGCGGCTTAGGCGATTCTCGCGGGGCCGCGGCGCGCGGAACACAAGCGCTAACAATTTGTTGAACCCGACACAAACGGACGAAGACGGACACTGACGGATGATGGCGAATTGAAGCGGTCCGTTTGTGTCCGTTAGTGTCCGTTTTTGTCG
>JAQBQC010000519.1 GCA_028287205.1 Gemmatimonadota bacterium | reverse complement strand
CGCGAGGGCGTCGTCGAGCGTCGGTTTGTCGGCCATCATTCCTCCGGGGCGCGAAAGCTATTCCTGCGCGGGCGCACGCGGCAATGCCAATGCGTCTGACGCGCGGCTGGATCGAGATCGATCTCGACGCGGTCGTGCGCAACGCACGCGCGATGGCGTCGCGCACACCCGGGATGCTGCCGATGGTGAAGGCGGATGCGTACGGTGTGGGTGCCGTGCGCGTGGCGCGCGCGCTCGAGCAGCTCGCGCCATGGGGCTACGGTGTCGCCACCATCGAAGAGGGACGCGAGCTCCGCGACGCCGGAATCGGACGTCCGATCGTGCTCTTTACATCAGTCGAGGTCGACGAGCTCCGCGCGGTGCGCGACGCACAGCTCACCCCCGCGCTCGCGTCCGCCCGCGCGATCGCGCGGTGGGCGAGCATCGATGGTGGCGCGTGGCACCTCGCGATCGACACGGGGATGTCGCGCGCGGGCGTGCGCTGGGACAAAGTCGGCGATCTCGCGGCCGAGCTTCGCGAGCATCCGCCGGAGGGCGCTTTCACGCACTTTCACTCGGCCGCGCTCGACGACGGCTCGCTCGCCGAGCAGGAGATGCGCTTCGAGCGCGGGCTCGCGGCGATGCCGGCAGCGCCGGCGCTCCTCCACGCGGAGAATTCCGCGGCGCTCGCGCGGCGCGAGCACTCGCGCTGGAGCCTCGGCCGGCCCGGAATTTTTCTCTACGGCGTGCCGGTCGGCGGGGGAAGGATCGTGCAGCCCGAGCCGGTCGTGTCGCTCCGCGCGCGCATCGTGGAGCTGCGAACCGTGCTTGCGGGCGAGAGCGTGAGTTACGACGCGACCCATCGCGTGGAGCGGGACACGCGCATCGCGACACTTCCAGTCGGGTACGCCGACGGCTACCGTCGCTCGCTCGGCAATCGTGCCCACGCGCTGGTGGCCGGGCGCAGGGCATCCGTGGTGGGCGTGGTGACGATGGACATGACGATGCTCGATGTGACAGGGCTCGATGCGAAGATCGGCGACATCGCCACGCTGCTCGGACGCGATGGCGCGGAGCGGATCGACGTGCTCGACCTGGCGGAGCAGGCGAGCGCGAGTCCGTACGAGATTCTCACCGGGCTGCGCGCGCGCTTGCCACGCCACTATCACGGTGGCGAATGACTCGACGAACGTGCGTCAAAGGTGTGTGAGTGGTGGGCTCCAGTCCGGCATCCTAGTAGCTTTGGGCGAGTTGCGGGGCACCGAACCGCGACTGCGGGGTTCAATGAGGGTTCGGACACCTTGGGTGGCCGGCATTTCGGACATCGACCAGACACTTCCCGAGGACGACCTGCGCTTTCCCACGGCCGAATGACCGATGCGGCCCCGACCGACGCTCTCCGTGCCGCCGCGCTATCGGTGATGACACGGGCGTACGCTCCCTATTCGAACTTTCGCGTGGGAGCCGCGCTCGCCTCCGCCGGCGGCAGGATGTTCACGGGATGCAATGTGGAAAACGCATCATACGGCGCCACGATTTGCGCGGAGCGGGCTGCCGTGATGTCGGCGGTCGCGCAGGGTGAGCGCAACTTCACATCGCTGGTGATCGTCACGGAGGGCTCCACGCCGGCCGCACCCTGCGGGATCTGTCGTCAGGTGCTCTCGGAGTTTGCGCCATCGCTCGAGATCACCAGCTGCACGACTGCTGGCGCGGAGTCGCACTGGTCGCTCGACCAGCTGCTCCCCGCGCCTTTCACATCGAATTCTCTGCCTCGCTCATGATTGTGCACCGCGCACGGCACCGCCTGCTTCCATTCCTTGGCTTCGCTCTCCTCGCACTCGCCGCATGCCAGGAGAATCTCGCCGGAGGAGCGGCGTGCCCGACGCTCTGTCCCGGACAGCAGCTCGAGGTGCACGACACCGTGCTCGTAGCCGACCAGGTGTTCGACACCACCGAGATCGTGAACGGCATGCCGCCCCTCGGCACCGAGACCCAGCTGCTCGTCGCGCGCTACGCGGACTCGCACGGCGACAGCGTCGTGTCCGGCGCCGTGCTCCGCTACGACTCGCTGCAGCGGAATTTTCCGCGCACCGACACCACGAAGCCGTTTGTGCCCGTCACGAGCGTGACCGCTGCATCACTGCAGTTCACGTCGACGCCGGACACATCGCTCATTCGCGACTCCGTCCGCTTCGAGGTGATCGACGTCGATGCGAACGTGCCGGACCTCGACACCGCCACGATCCACCAGCTGTTCTTGACCCGTCCGGCGATCGGCACGCTGAACGTGAACAAGGATTCCGTGTCGACCGCGCACTCGGTGCCGCTCGACACTGCCTTCGTGCGTCAGCACGTGACCACTGGTAAACGCATTCGACTCGGCGTTCGTGTCTTCGGTTACGGGAGCAGCGGTGCCGGCAACGCCCAATTCGGAATCCTCCCGATCACCTCGACGAGCAGCGCGACCTCGCAGACCGGCTCGATTCTGCAGTACATGGGCAAGGCCACGGTCGCCGACACCATCGACTCGCTGAGCTTCGTGAACTACTCGGTCTCCAAATCCTCCGGGGGACCGGAATTCAAGTATCTCGCGAACTACCAGCTCGTGCTGAAGGGATCACCGCCTGCGCCGTCGAGCGTCCGACCCGTGGGCGGTCTGCCCTCGAGCCGTCTGTACATGCGATTCAATCTTCCGAGCGCACTGATCGACTCGTCGACGACCATTGTTCGCGCCACGCTGATCCTGCATCAACAGGGCGACCAAACCTTCTCGCGCGTCGACTCGGTCTCGCTCACACCACGAGTGGTGATCGCAAGTCCGAACGTGGTGGACATCTCGAAGGCCGCGATATTGCTCGCCGAGCCGACGACGGTGCCGCTGCTTGCGGTGCGCGTGAATCCGAACGAGACGCGTACGGATACGCTCGTGCTCGTGTCGAAAACCGCGAACCTGGTAACGCTGTGGCGCGCGGAAGGGCCGCGCCTCATGCAGCGGGCGATCGTGCTGCAATCGTCGGGCGAGGGACGCGACCCTCGGCGCTTTCTGCTCTATACCAACAGTGCGGCAGCGGATTCGCTCCGGCCGCGATTGCACCTGACCTACATCCCGCGCAGCGGGTTCGGACTCCCGTGATGCGAACGCTTCGTACGCTCGTTCTCTGCGCGACCTTCGCGTCATCCGCGGCTGCTCAAGGCACGCTCAGCACGCAGGGCTTCGGCTATCCCGCCGGCGGTCTCTCGACGCACGCCGAGGGGCTGGGGGGCTCGATCGCGGAGAACGATCCGCTGTCGCCGGTGAATCCGGCGACGCTCGCGGTGTGGGGGCGTCCGGGACTCTACTTCCAGTATGATCCGGAGTTCAGGCGCGTGCAGGCGAACGGGCGAACGGACAACACGCTCACCGCGCGCTTCCCGATCATCTCTGGAGCACTCAACATCGGACCGCGTTTCACCGTCGGCCTGTCGTCAACCACCTTTCTCGATCGCACGTGGAAAACGTCGTCCACGGGGTACGCGCACTTCGCGACCGGAGACAGCTCGCTCTACAACGAGAGCTTCTCGACAGACGGGGCGATCAACGACGTGCGGGCGGCCGTCTCGTTCCTGGTGCTGCCGACATTGAGCGTCGGCGTCGCGGGGCACGTGCTCACCGGCCAGAATCGCCTGCTCATCTCGCGCACTTTCGCGGACACGAGCTTCGCGCTCTTCTCCCAGGCGTCGACGCTCAGCTACACCGGCCATTCGTTCGGCGGCGGCGTCGAGTGGCGACCGTTGCCGATCCTGTCCGTCGGCGTCTCCGGCGACGCCGGTGGCACGATGCACGCGTTTCGCAACGACACCACGTTGAGCAGCGCGCGCGTGCCGAAGCGGCTCGGGTTCGGAACGGTGTTCGGTGGCGTTTCAGGGCTTCTGCTGTCCGCGAATGCGGAATGGAATGGCTGGTCCGCGATGAATGGGCTTGCGGAATCGCAGGTGAAGGCCGTTGATGGATGGGACTGGGGAGTCGGCGCGGAAGTTCGCGCACCGAGCCTGTTCGGGCAGGAGTTTCCAGTGCGATTGGGCTACCGGCATCGCATTCTGCCCTTCGAGGCGAACCAGGCCGAGGTGCGCGAGACGGACTACAGCCTGGGCTTCGGGATTCCGGTGTCGCGCGGCCGGTCGCGGGTCGATCTTTCCCTCACGCGGGCAAATCGCTCGGCGAATATCGCCGATGTGTCGGAGCACGCATGGATCGTGAGCGCCGGATTCTTCATACGTCCCTGAGCACCCGGGCTGCATGACGCACGTTCCGCTCATTCTGGTAGCGGACGACGTTCCCGCCAACGTCGAGCTTCTGTACGATCAGTTGGCGATGCTCGGCTATCGCGTCATCTCGGCCACCGACGGGCCGAGCGCGGTCGAGATGTGCTTCGCGAACAAGCCGGATCTCTGTATTCTCGATGTCGCCATGCCCGCGGGCTCGCTGCGCGTGGACGACCGATCGACGGGATTCGAGGTGTGTCGCAGGCTCAAGCGAGATCCGCGCACCGAGCGCATTCCCGTGATCTTCGTGACGGCGCTCAACGACACGACCGATCGCGTGAAGGCCATCGAGGCCGGCGGCGACGATTTTCTCACGAAGCCGCACAACCGCCAGATTCTCAGCGCGCGCGTGCGCTCGCTGCTCCGCCTCAAGTTCGCGACCGATGCGCTCGACGACAGCTATCGCAAGCTGCGCGAGCTGGAGAAGGTGCGCGACGATCTCATGAAGATGATCGTGCACGATCTCAAGACGCCGCTTACGAGCGTGCTCGCATCGCTCGAGATGGCGCTCGACGGCGACTTCGGCGCGGTGAGCGAGATGCAGCGCCGCGTGCTCGGCGACGCGGAGTCCAAGGCGGAGGATCTGCTCGGACTCATCGGCGACCTGCTCGAGGTCGCGCGCATCGAGGAGAACGCGATCGATCTCGATCTCTCGCCGATTGCCCCCGGCGCGTTCGTGACGGAGATCGTGCACGAGTGGGATGTGCGCTTTCAGCAGGAGGGCGCGACGGTGTTCGTGGATGTGGCGGAGGACGCGCCCGTGATCAATGCGGACAAGGGGCTGCTCAAGCGCGTGTTCGCGAATCTCATCCAGAACGCACTCACCCACACGAGAAGCGGCGTTCAGATCACGATTCTGGCGCACCGGGACACGGCGACGGGCGGGATCCTGTTCACGGTGGCTGACAATGGGCCGGGCATTCCGCCGGAGTATCACGAGCTGATTTTCCGGAAGTTCGAGCGCGCGAAGCAGCCGGAGGTGCCGCGTGTGCGCAGCTCGGGACTCGGCCTCGCGTTCTGCAAGCTGGCGGTGGAGGTTCACGGCGGACGGATCTGGGTGCGCAGCACGGAGGGGAAGGGGAGCCAGTTTCACATGGCGCTCCCGGTGAATCCGCCGATGCAGGAATTGGCGGCGGCGCGCGGTACATAGCCCCATTTGCCCGAGTGAAGTTCTTCATATCCGGCGAGATCGATGCGCTCGTGTACGATCTGTACACACCGGTGAGGCAGCTGGTTGAGAAGCGTCTCAACGATGCATTGGCTGACAAGGACTACGGCCCTGCGCTGAGCAGTATCGGCATCATTCCGATCATCATGCGGCCCGAGTGGGAAGCTGATCGGAATGAGCGCAAGCTTTTTCAGCGGAAGCAGCACGGCGCGGACTATCGCATGTACATTGCCTTCGAGGAGTTCCGATCGGGCAATCTCGAAGATCGAGTGCGACTGCTGATCGGAAACATCGTAGTTGCCATTGAAGATCTGCAGCGGAAGGCGGGACGAGGGTTCAAGGGTGGCGCGCTCGTCGACGACGTTCTTACCCTGTTCCAGGTCGATCGTGAGAGGCTGAGGCTCGGCTGAGGCGAGTAATTCTCGCTGAAGCCTGTAACATTCGCGGCCCAACGCTAATTCGTTAGCTTACACCCCTGGCCCAATCAGGAATCACCCCGGCGCGTACTCAGCGCGGGAACCGTCATCCCGAGCGACATGACGAGCGACTCGTCCCCCACCGTGTACATCGAGACGTACGGCTGCCAGATGAACGCGAGCGACTCCGAGTTGATGCTCGGTCGCCTCGCGGAATACGGCTATCGTGCGGTGAGCGGGCCCGAGGGTGCGGACGTGATCCTCGTCAACACGTGCGCGATTCGCGATCACGCGGAGCAGCGGGTGCTCGGGCGAATCGGTGAGCTCAAGCGCCACATGAAGCCCGATACGGTGCTCGGTGTGACGGGATGCATGGCGCAGCGGCTCGGACCGCGGCTGCTCGATCGAGCGAAGCATGTGGACCTCGTCATCGGGCCCGATGGCTACCGCGCGCTGCCGTCGCTCATCGAGAGCGCGCGCAACGGCGAGCGTGTGGCCAAGGTCGACTTCGACCTCGAGGAGCACTACGAGGATTTTCGCGCGCGTAGACTCGATGGTGTGACCGCCTGGATTCCCGTGCAGCGCGGCTGCGACTACAAGTGCACGTACTGCATCGTGCCCACCACGCGCGGGCCCGAGCGGAGCCGCGCGCTGCACGATGTCGAGCGCGAGGCGCGCGAGACCGTGGCCGCAGGGATCTCGGAGATCACGCTGCTCGGGCAGACCGTGAACTCGTACAACGATGGTACGCACGACTTCGCGGATCTCCTGCGCGCGGTGGGCTCGGTGCCGGGCGTGCGCCGGCTGCGCTTCACCAGCCCGCACCCGAACGACTTTTCCGA
>JAQBQC010000499.1 GCA_028287205.1 Gemmatimonadota bacterium | reverse complement strand
TCTCGGCGGGGAGTCCCGTGCCGCGGTTACAGGCGGTGAGCAGCGCGGCTATGCACAGCAGAACGGATGTACTCCGCATGTCGTCCCTCGATGTGAGCGGCGGGCCGAAATGGCCCGCACACACATGGGACGTCGCCGGCCGGCGGACTTGCACACGCAACGTGATTTGCGGCCCGGCCAGCTGTCAGACCGGAAAGGTTGTTCCGGGATGACAGGCGACTGAAGGGTGGTCGCCGATCGTGCACCCGCGATCGACGCGAGCAGCTTCTCAATCTCTGGCGTCGTGACTCAGAGACTGGTCGCTCTCAAAGTTTCGTCCGTTTTTGTCCGTTCAATCCGTTTGTGTCTGTATTTCACACTTGTTAGAGCCCGCCTGAGCGGCAGTCCCGTACGCGGTCCGCGATTGCGCCCATGCAGGCACTAACAATTTTGATACGGACACAAACGGACACAAACGGACAGTGACGGAAACGGCCAAGTCGGAGTTTCTCCGTTTTTGTTCGTTTAATCCGTTTAATCCGTTTGATTCGTTTTTCTCAAATTGTTAGCGCCCGCCCGAGCGGCAGATCCCGTACTCACGGCTAGCTCTCGACCGTGGCGCCGAGCGCGGTGAGCGCGCCCCGAAGATCGTTGAGCAGCGTCTCGGGATGCTCGTGTCCCTCGTACACCACTTCCGCCGCCGCCCGCCGCATCCACTCCTGCTGATCGCCCGTGCCATCGCTGCGCGTGATCACGACCGTGCGCACGTTCTCGAGCCGATGGTCGTCGGAGACGAAGTCGAGTATGCGCTTCACGTCGCGCTCCGGCATCGTGACGTCCATGAAGAGGAGATCGGACGGCTCCTTCTCCAGCGCCGCGATGCAGGCGCTGCCGGTATCGCACGTGCGCACGCGCACGCCGAGCGAGCGCAGGAGGTCGGCGAGCAGGGTGCGCGCATCGTAGTCATCGTCCACCACCAGCGCGCTCTGCATCGTCTTCCTCTCGCGCAGCCGCTCGAGCACATCGATCAGCACGCGGCGGTCCACGGGCTTCACGAGATAGTCGGTGACGCCGAGCGAGAAGCCGAGCGAGCGCTCGGAGACGATGGACATCACGATCACCGGGGTCCGGCAGAGCTCCGGATCATCCTTGATCTCGCGCAGCACCTGCCAGCCGTCCTTCTCCGGCATCATGATGTCCAGCGTGATCGCGAACGGCTTGAGAATCCGCGCGAGCTCCATTCCGCGGTCGCCATTGAGCGCTCCGACAACGCGGAAATGCGCCGGCGCGAGCGAATCGCGCAGCAGGGAGATGACTTCCGGATCGTCGTCGATGGCAACGATGATCGGATCGTTCGAGAGCGCCGCCTCGTCCGGGATGGCGCCCTGCTCGCCTACGAACGCCTCGCCGAGCGGGCGGATGGGGAAGCGCATGCAGAAGGTCGTGCCGTGCCCCGGTTCGCTGTTCACCGTCACGGTTCCTCCGATCAGCTCGACCGTGCGCTTCACGATTGCGAGGCCGAGCCCGATCCCCTGAAAGCGACGCGTGGTACCGGACTCCACCTGCTGAAAGTCGTCGAAGATGACGGCGAGATTTTCGGGTGCGATGCCGATGCCGGTGTCGTGCACGTGGGTGACCAGCGTGTCGCCCTCGCCCTCTTCGACGGAGAGCTCGACCTCACCACCTTCCGGCGTGAACTTCACGGCGTTCGACGCGAGATTGAGCACGACCTGCTTGTACTTGCCGCGGTCGAGCCGCACGCGCCGCTTGATGCGCGTGCGCACGGAGACGCGCAGGTTCTTGTCTCGCGCGAAGGACGCAATGGCATCCTTCACCTCGGCCAGTACCGCGCTCGGATCGAACTCATCGACGCGCAGCTCGGCGCGCCCCGACTCGATCTTCGCGAGATCGAGCACGTCGTCGATGAGCAGCTGCAGATCCTTCGCGCGCCGCACGATCGATTGCACCGCGCGCTCCTGCTGTTCGCTGACATTTCCGTACACACCATCGCGCAGGAGCCCGGCGTATCCCAGCACGGCGTTGAGTGGCGTGCGGAGCTCGTGTGACATGGTGGCGAGGAAGCGCGCCTTGGCCTCGCTCGCCTCCACCAGCGCCCGTGCTCGGAGAGCGAGCTGTTCGTTGGCGGTGAGTAGCTCCTGGCTGACGCGCGCGTATTCGTCCGTCTGCGCTTCGGCGCGCTCGTGCGCACGCTGGAGCGCGACGCGCTGCTCGTCGAACTCGATCGGCTGCCCGACGAGCCAGCGCGTGTCTTCGTCGACGATGACATAGAACGTGCGTGGCTTGGGATCGGCAGTGCTGGCGAAGGTGAGCTCGACGACTGGCGTGTCGAGCTCACGCCGCCCGAAGATCTGGTCCGTCACCTCCTCGGCTCCCTTTTCGAGGCAGTCGGCGAGCGTTCGGCCTTGCAGCGAGCTACCCAAGCCGAGCTCGCGCTCGAGGGCGCCGTTGCTCTCGCAGATGGTGCCTTTTTCGTCGAGCCCGAGAACCGGGAAGGGAAGGAGTGAAATGAAGCTCACGGCAGTCAAAGAATCGAATTAGAACGCGTATCTCGTTGTGTTCCATGGTCTTCGCTTATCAGGTCGAGTAATGCAATTCATACGCCCGCAGCCCGTGGCGCGCCCATGCGAGTGCGTTAGTTTCACCCGAACTCCAACCTCCTGACGATGCACGCGAGCAAACGAACTCTGCTGTGGGCGGCGCTTGCGCACATGATCGCTGTGGCTGGGCGCGCTCAGGCCGCGTCTCCCGCCGCGTCTCCCGCCGCGTCCCCCGCCGCGTCCCCCGCCGCGGCGATCTCGGCGCCGATCTCCGGCGTGGGCTACCACATTACCGTCGACAGCGCCGACGCTGCCCAGCGAAAGATTCGTGTCGCGATGACCTTCACGGTCGCGTCCGCCGATCCGGTGCTGCTCGCGCTTCCGGCGTGGACTCCGGGATCATACGAGCTCACCTACTGGGCGAAAAACGTCTCTGCCTTTGCGGCCTCGGCTGGCGGGCGGCCGCTCTCGTGGGACAAGGCAGACTATCAGACGTGGCGCGTGCGCCCGGGCGGGTCCGGTACCGTGTCCGTGTCGTTCGACTATCGGAACGACTCGCTCGACAACTCGAACTCCTGGAGCCAGCCGGATTTCGCGCTGCTCAACGGCGCCACGCTCTTTCTGTATCCGGCGGGGCGTTCGTTCGATTTTGCGAGCACGGTCGAGCTTCGTGTGCCGCCCGCCTGGCGCGTGGTCACGGGGATGACGCCAGCCGGTCGCAACACGTTCAGCGCGACGAACTATCACGACCTGGTCGACATGCCGTTCATGGCCGGCCGCTTCGATTTCGACAGCACACGCGTCGGCACCGGATGGCTCCGATTCGCGAGCTATCCCGCATCGGTCGAGACGGCCGCGCGACGCGCCACGACGCTCACGGATCTCGCGAAGGTAATCGGCGCGGAGTCCGCGGTGTTCGGTGAGACGCCGTGGACGACGTATACCGTAATGCAGATCGCCGACTCCGCGTTCGCCGCCATCGTTGGACTCGAGCATCAGAACTCGCACGTCGATCTCACGAACGCGTTCGCGATCGGGCAACCGGTGCTCACGTCCGTGTACGCGCACGAGATCTTTCACGCGTGGAACGTGAAGCGGCTGCGCCCGGCGGAGCTCTGGCCATATCAGTACGCGCACGAGCAGCCGACGAGCTGGCTCTGGGTAAGCGAAGGCATCACCGACTACTACGCCGATCTCGCGCTCGTGCGCAGCGGCGTGAGCGACAGTGCTGCGTTCTTCGCAACGACTGCGGGAAAGATCCGGGAGGTTGCGGTGCT
>JAQBQC010000457.1 GCA_028287205.1 Gemmatimonadota bacterium | reverse complement strand
CACGAGATGCGACACGTCGAGTAGCGCGCGCCCGGCGGGGTGCGAGGCGGCGATTGGAATGGCGACGAAAGTCGCGAGGGCTTGTGTCACGAGCAGCGCCGTGAGACTCGCGTCGCCCCAACGCAATTGGCCCTCGCGAGATTCTCTCCGTGTCCATCCACGTTGTCCGAGGCTCACGGTGCCAGGCAATCTCTTGCGGTCGGGCTGGCGGTCCAGAGAAGCCGCAATGGGCGTGCGATTCATCATTCACTCCACGGTCGGCGTGCAACGAGGAGCTTACGCGGTCACGGCGCGGGAGACGGTTGCGATGTCACGAGTCGCACATGGCTGTTCCGAGCCGCCCGACGGAGTGCACGAATGCCGGACGTGAGCATCGCCCGGGCCATTACGTTTAACCGGAGGCGACGAGCATCAGCCGGCACGGACGCTCGTCAGAATTCCCCGACTAGCGCACCACGCACCCGTTTCGAGGCATCTCCAGTGGCTCCCCAGTTCATCTATGTAATGAAGGATCTGCGCAAGGTCGTCCCGCCCAGCCGGGAGATTCTGCGCGGCATCTATCTCTCTTTCTACCCGGGCGCGAAAATCGGTGTGCTCGGCACCAACGGCGCGGGCAAGTCGACGCTGCTCCGTATCATGGCCGGCGTCGATCAGGACTTTCAGGGCGAGGCGTGGGCCGCGAACAACACGCGCATCGGCTACCTGCCGCAGGAGCCAATGCTAGATGCGACGAAGGATGTGAAGGGAAACGTCGAGCTCGCGGTCGCCAAGAAGCGCGCGCTGCTGCAGAAGTTCGAGGCGATCTCGATGAAGTTCGCCGAGCCGATGAGCGACGCCGAGATGACGAAGCTGCTCGAGGATCAGGCGAAGGTGCAGGAGCAGATCGATGCGCAGAATTTGTGGGAGCTCGACCGCAGCATCGAGATCGCGATGGACGCGCTGCGTCTCCCGCCGCCTGATGCTGATGTGAACACGTTGTCCGGCGGTGAAAAGCGACGCGTCGCGCTATGCCAGGTGCTGCTCGACCAGCCCGACATGCTGCTGCTCGACGAACCGACGAACCATCTCGACGCCGAGAGCGTCGCGTGGCTCGAGCGATATCTCGCTGAGTTTCCGGGCACGGTGGTGGCGATCACCCACGACCGGTACTTCCTCGACAACGTCGCGAAGTGGATTCTCGAGCTCGATCGCGGATCGGGAATTCCATACGAGGGCAACTACAGCGCGTGGCTGGAGCAGAAGCGCGTGCGTCTCGCGCAGGAAGAGAAGAGCGAGTCCGCGCGCCAGCGCTCGCTGCAGCGCGAGCTCGAGTGGGTGCGTCTCGCGCCTCGCGCGCGCCAGGCGAAGAGCAAGGCGCGCATCCAGAAGTACGAGGACCTCGTTGCGTCCGACACGTTCGAGAAGGTATCGCAGAACGAGATCATCATTCCGCCACCTCCGCGGCTCGGCAACGACGTCGTCATTGCGAAGGACGTGCGCAAGAGCTTCGGCGACAAGCTGCTGTTCGAGAATCTGACCTTCTCACTGCCGCGCGGCGGCATCGTGGGCGTGATCGGGCCGAACGGCGCGGGCAAGACGACGATGTTCCGGATGATCACCGGCGAAGAGAAGCCGGACTCGGGATCGATGATCGTGGGCGACACCGTGCAGATCGCGTACGTCGATCAGGGGCGCGAGCTGAACGGGGAGAACACCGTGTATCAGGAAGTGAGTGGTGGGCTCGACACGATCGCGGTGGGGAAAAAGGAGATCAACACGCGCGCGTATCTCGCGAGCTTCAACTTTCGCGGGAGCGATCAGCAGAAGAAAGTGAAGGACCTGTCGGGCGGAGAGCGCAACCGGCTGCATCTCTCGAAGCTGCTCAAGAGCGGGGGCAATCTGCTGCTGCTCGATGAGCCGACGAACGATCTCGATGTGGACACGCTGCGCGCGCTCGAGGAGGCGCTGAACGATTTCGCGGGATGCGCGGTCGTGATCTCACACGATCGCTGGTTTCTCGATCGCGTGGCAACGCACATGCTCGCCTTCGAGGGCGAGAGTGAGCTCGTATGGTTCGAGGGGAACTACAAGGAGTACGAGGCGGATCTGCACAAGCGGAAGGGTGCAGAGGCGGACCAGCCGCATCGGATCAAGTACAAGAAGTTGGTGCGAGGATAGTTATCGCCCGCGTGAGCGCGGCTCCATGCTGCGCGTAGCCTCCCTGAAAATCGCGGCCGGTGCTGTTTCCAGACCGGATACCGTGGCGTTGTTTCGGCGTCGCGTCGCGTCACGAGTGTAAGGGAAATTTCGTTCTATACTCGGTGCACACGCCGCCGAATAATTCTCGCCTCATGCGTCTGGAGTTGGCGAGCGATGGTGTGGACTCGAGATAATCATGCCCAGGGAGACTACAGGGAATACGAGGCGGAGCTGTACAAGCGAAGGATGCGGAGGCGAATCAGCCGCATCGGATCAAGTACAGGAAGCGGGCGCGAGGTTTGGGCACTAAAAATCGCACTTGGCCTCGCAGCAATCCTTGCGCTGGGCACACCGATCGCGCGCGCGCAGTCGGCCCTGCCGATTGCGGATACCGTCGCGACCGCATTTTCGTACACCGGTGAGGTGGTGGGCGATGTGAATGGGGGCGCCAAACGCGACGTGGCCTATCTGGACGCGGCCGCCGCGCAATTCACGATCACGATATCGAAGCGCCATCACGTCGGCTGGCCCGGGCTGCAGCTGTACGCATTCGCGCTTGGCACGCACGGCGGGGCGCCGAGCGATCTGGCGGGCGACGTTCAGGGCGTGAGCAACCTGCAGGCGCCGTCCCGGGTGCGGCTCGAGGAGCTCTGGCTGCAGCAAAACGCATTCGGAAATCGAGCGTCGCTACTCGTCGGCAGATATGATCTCAACTCCGAGTATTATCGATCGCAGTCGACATCTCTCTTCGTGAACAGCTCCTTCGGGATCGGGCCGGAGTTTGCGCAGAGCGGCGAAGAGGGACCGTCGATTTTTCCTCGCACGTCGGTGGGCGCGCGCATCGCGTACAAGCCCTCGCCGAATGCCACCTGGCGCGTGGCCGTGCTCGACGGTGTGCCCATCGATCGGGCGCACGGCGAGAGCCGCATCTTCGCGCGCGGGGATGGAGCGCTGCTCGTTGGGGAGTTCGCGGTGGTCGAGCGACCCGAAACGGGAAGACTGTTGCACAATCCTCGCTTCCTGGTGGGTCGCGGGTTCTCGCGACCGTATACCGGCAAACTCGCGATCGGCGCCTGGTACTACACCGCGCGATTCCCGGATCTGGTCGACACAATGGCGACGGGAGCTCCGGTAGAGCATCGGGGAAGCGGTGGCGCGTACGCCATCGCGGACCGCATCATCTGGTCGGCGGGTCAGGGAAGTCCGGCTTCGCTGAGCGCGTTCGCGCAGATCGGCGTGGGCGATTCAAGAGTCAATCAGATCGGCTCATACGTTGGGGGCGGATTCACCTTCGTTGCGCCGATCGCGAGTCGAGCGCAGGACGAGCTCGGATTGGGAATTGCCGCGGCGCGCAATGGCTCGCATTACCAACAACTGCAGGCGACCGGCGCACGCACGTATTCTGAAACAACCGTGGAGCTCACCTATCTAGTGCAGGTCAGCTCGTGGCTCGCGGTGCAGCCGGATGTGCAGTACGTCAACCATCCCGGGAATGCACCCACGGCCCGATTCGCCGTCGTGCCGGGACTACGATTCGCACTGTCGCACTGAATATCGCGCCCGCCGGCCTGCGACGCCGCAGGAGTCGCTCACCGGAACACTCCGAAGTGACCCAGCAGCCACCAGAGCAGAATGAAAATCAGCACGGTGCTGAAGCAGCCGCCGCCGAGCTTCTTCGCGCCGTAGCCGGCCGCGAGGCCGCGTAGCAGTTTGCTCATGTTGCGCTCCTCGCCGGGTGAACGTGTCGAGCCTCGTTCACGCACAACGCACAATCCCGGCCACTCCTGCTCGCGCGCACGAAGCCGTCTGCGAACGACACGTTGGCGGTGCCCGCCATCGACATCGCGAACGGATCCATCTCGAAGCGAAAGTTTCTCGCGCGCTCCCCAACGCAAATCGACGTCGATTACTTCGGCATTCTCTGGACGCACCTCACGGTCGATGGCAGCGGACGCATCACCGCGGCCGACGCCCGCCGCACCACGGAGCAGACCGTGACGCAGCGCACCGAGTCGGTTGACATCGTCGCGCTCGCGAAGTCGTTCGCATCGGCGGATCGCTCGGGGAAGGGGGTCGGTGCCGCGTCGCCGAATCTGATTGCCAAGGGGACAATCGCCGGGCAGCCGGTGGTCGCCACGTACGGCAGCCCTCGTCGGCGCGGCCGCACCATCCTCGGCGCCGTCGTTCCATACGGCAATGTGTGGCGCACGGGCGCGAACGAAGCGACGGTGCTGATCTTCGACAAGGACATGACCATTGGCGGCACGCCTGTGCCCGCAGGAGCGTATTCACTGTGGACGATTCCGAAAGCCGACGGCACCGTACAGCTCATCATCAATCGGCAGCATGGGCAGTGGGGCACGGACTACGATCCCGCGCAGGATCTGGTGCGCATGCCCATGAAGTCGAGCACGGCACCGGCGCCGCAGGAGAGCTTCGCGATCGACATTTCGGGCTCCGGTAACGACGGTGAGCTTCGCATGAGCTGGGACACGTTCGTGTGGAGCACTCCACTGACGGTGAAGTGATATCCGGGGCATACGAGCTGAGGCGGCGGCGC
>JAQBQC010000451.1 GCA_028287205.1 Gemmatimonadota bacterium | reverse complement strand
GCAGATCGTCGTGCTGTTCAGCGTCCTCATCTGGGTCGTGCTGCTGCGCCGCGGGGGGACGTCGCTGCCGTTCTGGATGCGGGCGATCTCGCTGTGGATCATCCTCTCCACGCTCTACCTCCATCGCGTGGGAGCATCGCTCGTGCGCACGAGCGCCGTCTCACACGGACGGCGCGGCATGCGCACCAACGCCATCCCGATCGTGATCGTGACGGCCGTCGTGCTCATCGTCGGCGTCACGATCGTGCGCGCGATACCGACGGTGCGCGCAGCCATGCGCCTGGGCGGCGGAGGCGAGGCGCTTCAGCAGCTCGTCACGAGCGAGCCACTCGCGGCAATTCTCTTCCCGTTCCGGCTGCTCGTCGCTCCGCTCTTCGCCGACTCGTCCGCGCACTGGCTCCTCGCGATCCTTCCCGCGCTCGCGCTGATGGTGGTGCACTATCCGTGGGTCACGCGCACGGACGCCGCGTTCGAGGAGGCGGTCGCGGACGCGGCGGCCAAGCGCGCGCGCGCGATCGCGGCGACGCGCGATACGCGGCGACGCCCCGTCGTCATCGCCGAGGGTGCGGTGCCGCGACCGTGGTTCGCCCTCGCGCCAACCGGGCGGCCCGCGGTGGCGATCATCTGGAAGAACGTGCTCGCCTACACCCGCGCGCTCCGGCTCACGACGCTCGCGATTCTCGTGTGCGGGATCGCGGTCATTGGCACCGCGGTGTACTCCGAGGTCGGCGACTGGAGCGACCTCGCGCAGATCGGCGAGGCGCTGTGCGCAATCCCGATCGTGATGCTCGTCGTGCTCGGCCCCGGCTTCGTGCGCGCCGACCTCCGCCAGGATCTGCTGCAGCTCGACCAGCTGCGCAGCTACCCGCTGCGAGGCTCGACGATCGTGGCGGCGGAGATCGCGAGCACGACGATCATTCTCACGGCGATGCAGTACGTGCTCCTCGCTTTCGCTGCCTTTCTCTCATCGTTCGACGCGCACCCGCCGGTGCCGATCGCTCCGGCAGTGCTGATCGCGCTCGTCCTGCTCCCCACGCTCAATGCGATCGCGCTCACCGTGGCGAACGGCGCCGCACTTCTCTTCCCTGGCTGGGTGCGGCTGGGCGACGGCCGCGCCGCGGGCATCGAGGCGATGGGCCAGAACGTGCTCGCGATCTTCGTGTCGCTCGTCATCACGTTCCTCGCGCTCATTCCACCGCTCTTCGTCGCCACCCTCGTCGCATCGGGGCTGAGCGCCGTCTCGTCGCATTCGATCAGCGTGTGGCAGTTCGTTCCCGCCACACCGGTGGGCGCGCTCGTCGCGCTGGGCGAGCTCTGGATCGCGATCAAGTGGCTGGGGCGTGTGTTCGCGCGTACGGACCTCGCGCAGATCGATCCGCCGGGCTAGGGGCGCTGGGCGCTTGTTGCGGTCGGCAATCTCCGATAGCATGCGTGAAGTCGCCAGCGCTGCGTTTCTGCGTTGTGAGGCACGAGGTCGCGCGCGACGAACGACATTCCATGATAGCGGCAACTCCATCCAGATCTCCAACCGCGGCGTGTGACGACACCGAACCCGAGATCCATCGTCGACGTCGAGGCCGCAGAAGCGTGACGGGTCTGGAGCACACCGCCATCGGCATGCTGGCGGCGGCATCGCTGATCGGTGTCGCCAGCTGGATCGGGAAGCGCTGGGGACCCGGAGCGAGCGGATGGTTCGTCGCGCTGCCGCTCATCTCGGGCCCGGTAATGCTCACCTTCGCGCTGGAGCGTGGGCCGCAATTCGCGCGGCAGGCCTGCCTCGGTGCCATGCTCGCGATCATTTCGCTCTCGGTGTTCGCGCTCGCCTACTCGTGGTGCGCGCGGCGAGCGGGGTGGGTGATGAGCGCGACGCTCGCGTGCATCCTCTTCCTTGTGAGCACCTGGGCGTTGCAGCTCTTTCGCGCTCCACCGATCGGCTGGACATTCGTGCTCGCGTGCGTCGTGCTCGCGTGCGCACTCTACGCCATGCCCGCCGGCACGACGCGCCGCGCGAGCGCGACGACGGCGTGGGACCTTCCCGTGCGCATGATCCTCGCCGCCGCGCTCGTGTTTGCGCTCTCGAGTGCCTCGGCGTACTTCGGACCGCGCGTGAGCGGCCTGCTCACCCCCTTCCCGATCACGTCGACGATTCTCGTCTCCTTCACGCACCACAACGAGGGAGCAGCAGCAACCAGTCAGTTCCTGCTAGGACTGCTGAAGGGGTTGTTCTCATTCGCGGTCTTCGTGCTCGTCGCCGGAGTGGCGATCGGCTCGTGGCCGATCGCCGCGACATTCATCGCCGCCGCGATCGTCACGCTCGTCTTTCACGCCGGCGTGTGGCAGTGGGTGCAGCATCACGAGGCTGCGAGTGGAGCGCCGCGCGCCAGCGTGGCTCACGACTAGCGCGCGCGCTCACGACGCTCACCGCGGAGGCGCGCCCGACGGGAGCTGCAGTGTGCCGATGCGCTCGACGGTCCACCCGCGTTCGGATATGCGACGTGAGACAAACTCCTGATCGAGCTCGCCCGTGATCCCGCTCGAGTACACCCATTTCATCGATGGCACGTACATCAGCACCGCACGCGGCGCGCTCGGCAGATCGATCGGCTCGACCCACGCCGAGTCTCGAGGCGCAGATGACGTTCGTATCCATTGGCCGGCACCCACGACATGCATTGACGTGGCGGGTGATCCGAAATTGGCAAGCGTCGTCTTCAACCCCTGAGCTCCGGAAGGTGCGACGTAGATCGGCAGCTTGCTCCGTGCTACCCACGCGGCTCCGCCTGACGGCCACTCGCGACTGATCACCGCACCTCCAACACGAGTCCTCTTGTCGTGCTCACGGAGCCATGCGGACGCGCGCTCGGCGTTGAGTGGAAGATTCCCCGGCTCGAGGAGTAGCCACTCCGCGCCGATCTTCACGGCGGCGCGCGGCGCGCCGGGCGTATTGAAGAGCGCCATTCGGCCGTCGGCCGAGATGCGCGCGGAGTCGAGCGGGAGATCGGCCATGGGCTTGCGCGCGTACTTCAGATAGCCATCGCGCACCGACGCACTCAGCTCGAGCGAGTCGGGCGGCATCGTCGAATCGAAAGCGACGTCCAGCACCGTGATGCGCTTGTACGGACGCCCCACGCGAGCAACGTCCCACTGAAAGGGCATGTAGACGTGTCCCGAGCCATCCCGCCGCCACACGGAATACCACACCTCCACGTCCATCGGCCCCAATGGCGCCAGCCCGAAGTCATTCGACTCGTCGGCATGATAGCGGGCCAGCGCCAACATCCCATCCGTCCGTCGGAAGAAGGCGGTCATCGGATATCCCTCGACTGTTCCATTCACCGCCGAGTGACGAATGCCGCCGATGAGTGTGTCGGCGTGCGACGAGAGATCTCGCGCTTCCCTGAGTCGAAGGAGGAGCTGGTCGGGCGTGAGGGCAAAGAGCTCGCGCCGCTCATCGATGTACGCGATGGCGAGCGGCGCCCAGCCATCTATCACTCCAGCGGGGGTCGGGATGCTCCTGGTGAGGTTCGGGCCCTGACGTGCGGCGACGGTGTCGACGACGAGATCGACATACTCGAGCCAGTTGCTTCGCGTCGGAAAGCGGCGCGTATTGCGCCAGATGCGAGCGTCATAGTCGCGATAGTCCGTATCGAGCTCGTAGCCCGGCGAATCCCTGTACGGGCGCGCATCGAAGTTGAGATTAAGCCACTGGATCGCCATGTGATAGCGCGCCGTCCTGATTCCCTGGAGCGCGGAGAGTCCACCCATGCGCGCAATCGCCGTGTCGACGATGCTCGCGGCGACCGTGGTGCTGCCACCCGGGGAGCGCGACGGTGAGTCGGGAGCAGAGGATGGAATGGCAAGTGAAAGTGCGAGTCCGACTGCGAAGAGCATGATGAAGTCTCTGGAGGATGGAGAAAGTGCATTCTCTCTGATGTTCGACACGCACTACGGAATGTGTGAGCGCCGGGTTACAACGCGACCACATCCCTTTGCGAGCTCCGAGGGAGGACCGTCAATCGCTCTTGTTGCCGCCATTGTCGCTTCGGGTGTGAGCGCCATCTCGTCGCATTCGCTGAGCGCGTGGCAGCTCGTTCCCGCCACACCCGTGGGCGCCCTCGTCGCGCTCGGCGAGCTCTGGATCGCGATCAAGTGGCTGGGGCGTGTGTTCGCGCGCACGGATCTCGCGCAGATCGATCCGCCGGGATGACGACGACTGCCGATACGGTGCTGATCGTCGACGACGAGCCGAAGATTCGCGCGCTGCTGCGCGATGCGCTCGTCGCCGATGGATTGACCGTCATCGAGGCGGCAACCGGCGTCGAAGGCATTGTTGCGGCGCTCGAGAGCAGGCCACAGCTCATCGTACTCGACCTCGGACTCCCCTACATGGATGGGGTCACCCTGTGTCTTGCCGTTCGCGAGTGGTCGACCGCGCCGATTA
>JAQBQC010000448.1 GCA_028287205.1 Gemmatimonadota bacterium | reverse complement strand
GGCGGTCGCCTGGGCTACGTCCACATGCCGGACATGAGCGAGGAGTCGCTCCAGCGACTCTACGCCGACCTCGATTCGCAGAACCAGGCGAACGAGGGGGTCGTCATCGACATCCGGAACAACAACGGCGGCTTCGTGAACGCGTACGCACTCGACGTGCTCACGCGCGCTCCCTATCTCACGATGCAGATTCGCGGCATGGCCGTCGCACCCGCACGAACGCTGCTGGGCCAGCGCTCGCTCGAGCTTCCCACCGTGCTCGTGACGAACATGCATTCGCTCAGCGACGCCGAGGACTTTTCGGAAGGCTATCGTACGATGAAGCTCGGCAAGATCGTGGGCGAGCCCACCGCGGGGTGGATCATCTACACCTCCAACGACGTGCTCTTCGACGGATCCGCGGTGCGAATTCCCTTCGTGCGCATCAGGGGTGCGGACAACACGGACATGGAGATGCATCCACGGCCCGTGGACGTTGCCGTCACGCGCCCCATGGGCGAGAGCTACGGCCGCCATGATTCGCAGCTCGACGCCGCGGTGAAGACGCTGCTCGATCAGATCGGCGCGGTGCGAAAGATCGGCGGCGCGCACTAGACTCGCTGCGAACGAACAGATGAGCGCCTGGCGACGCGCGACCGAGACCACTCGCCATCTGTTCGCGATCGGCGATGGGAAGCTCGCGATCGGGCGTGGCGTTCGTACCGCATTCGCGCTGCTCATTCCGGTCATCGCCGGCGACATCCTCAGCCAGCCGTTCTTCGCGTGGACCGCGCTCGGCGGATGGCTCGGCTCACTCGCCGACAAGGGCGGATCCTATCGCACGCGTGCCACCACCATGGGCGCGTTCGCGATTCTGGGGTTCGCGTGCGCGTATGCGGGCACCGAGGTCGCGCAGAGCGTGCCGCTCGCGGTGATCTCGATGCTCGTCGTGGGCCTGATGGCGGGGCTCGCGCGCCTCTACGGGGATGAAGGATCCACAGTCGGCCTGTTCATCGCCGTCATCTTCGCGGTCGCTCTTGGCTCGCCGTCTTCGGCGCCGCATGCAGCGCTGCTGCGGGCCGTGTTCTTCCTGGGCGGGGCGGTGTGGGCGATGGTGCTCTCGCTCATCCTGTGGCCCATCCACCCATTTCGACCTGCGCGGCGTGCGGTGGCGAACGGATATCGCGTGCTCGCCGAGTTTTCGCGCTCGCTCGAGCAGGTGACGCGAGCGCTCGGCGACGCGAGCGCCGCGCATCTCCGCGAGCGTGCGCGCGCATACCACGCCGATGTGCGCAGCGCGCTCGAAGCCGCGCGGGTGGTGCTCGCCGACGCGCGAAAGCCCCGGCAGGGACGCAGCGCGCGCGGGGAGCAGCTGCTGGTCCTCACGGAGGGCGCCGAGGAGATCTTCGGCACCCTCGTCGCCATCGATGCGGAGCTCGAGGCGGCGCACGAGAGCGGCTCGACGATCGCCGATGAGTCGTTCGCGAGGGCATTCAGCTGCCTCGCGACGACGCTCGAGCTCCTGGCGAACGCGGTCGATGACACGGTCCTGGCGCGTCGCCGCGATGCGACCCGGCCGCCCTCACTCGCCGAGCTCACGGTGCGAACGGATTGGCCGAATGTCCATCTGCGTGCGGCCGCAACGCTGCTGTCGCGAGTGGTCGCGGACGTGACCATGCTCGAGGAAACGGCCGCGAACATCGATGCGCGCGCCGCGACTGTCGTTCCGCACACCGCCGAGCATCCGATCGCTGCACGCCCGAAGAGCGATCCTTTCGCGTGGCTTCGTCCGCTGCGCGAGGCGTTCACCTCGCGCTCGCTCCCTGCGCGCCACGGCCTGCGCATGGGCGTTGCCGCCGCCCTCGCCGTGTGGCTCTCCTTCGCGCTCGACATCACGCACGGCTACTGGGCGACGATAACGACGCTGATCGTGCTGCAGCCATACGCGGGCGCGACGATCCGCAAAACGCTCCAGCGCGTGGGCGGCAGTGTGCTCGGCGGCATCATCGCGGCCGCGCTCGCGGTTGTCGCGCGCACGAAGCTCGCGATTGCGGGGGTGATGGTGCCGTTTACGGTCGCCGCCGTGGCGGTGCTTCCGCTCAACTATGGAGTGTTCGTTCTGCTGCTCACCCCCGTGTTCGTGCTGCTCGCGGAGCCGCATCCCGGTGATTGGGGGCTCGCGGGACTTCGCGTTGTGAACACGCTCCTGGGCGGCCTCATCGCGCTCGGCGCGGCGCAGCTTCTCTGGCCGGTACGGGAGCTGGCAACCTACGCGAAACAGCTCGCCGATCTGCTGCGCGATCTTCGCACGCTGCTCGTCACGGCGATCGCCGAAGCCGATCCGACAGCTCCGGAGTGGAAGCGAATGGTGGACGATGCTCGCCGCCGCTTCGGAGTTGCGGTGACGAACGCAGAGGCGACGATGCAGCGACTCATCACCGAGGACTCGCCCAATCCGCACCGCGTCGAGGCTGCGATGACGGTGACCGTCTACGGGCGCCGCGTCGCCTCTACGCTCTCCGCCCTCGCGGCGGCCCGTGCGCGCGACGCGGGCGCAATCCCGCCCGCGGTCATGTCCGAGTTGATCTCGCAGCTCGACGCCGCGATCGCCTCGCTGGATGGCTCCGGCCCACGGCTCGCGGCGGATCCCATCGTTACCGTCGGCACGACGCGGCCCGAGGCCCACACCGCGGTCTCGCTCCAGGATGCACAGCTCGAGCGGTTGCGCGCTCAGCTCGCCGTGTTGGAGCGCGCGGTTGCAAGGTACGAGTCGGCCTAGCAGACGAGCCGCAGGGCTCACTAGCTTTTTTTCGACCACCACAAGGCACCCCGGACTCCGGTTCGCATGCGAAATCGAGTGCTCGTGCTATTCACGTGATCTCCCGCCGCTCGTTCCGCATTGCCGCGACCGTTGGTCCCGCACTGGTGACGCTTGCCATCGGCGCTTTTTCTCTCGTCGCCCTCACGCGGCTCGGAACCGCGAGCGATGCCGTGGCGCACTCGCGAGAGATCACCGAGTCGCTGCAGACGTTGCTGGCGCGGCTCACCGATGCGGAGACATCGCAGCGCGGCTATCTGCTCACCGGCTCGCGAGAGTATCTCAATCCCGGCGCAGGCGCGGCGGCGGATGTGCATCGCGCGCTCGGCTCGGCGCGTCGCCTGATCTCCGACGCGACCGAGC
Organism: Gemmatimonadota bacterium; assembly: GCA_028287205.1. Taxonomy (GTDB): domain Bacteria; phylum Gemmatimonadota; class Gemmatimonadetes; order Gemmatimonadales; family Gemmatimonadaceae; genus FEN-1250. The sequence goes on along the minus strand of JAQBQC010000448.1, from coordinate 5,442 downwards.
AGCGCCGGCTCGACACGCTCTCCACCGTGATCTCCGAGAAGCTGAAGGAGCTCGAGAGCGCCAGGCGCGCATACGACGCGCTCGGGCTGGCCGCGGCCACCGCCGTGGTCCGTTCGGATAGCGGGCAAACCTTGATGCGCACGGCGCGAAAGCTGATCGCCAACATCGAGGGCGCCGAGCGGGCGCGGCTCGAGCAACGCCAGGCGCACGAGGCGCAGCTCAGAGTCATCACGACCGCTCTGATTTTTGCCGCAATCGTTCTGGCTGGGCTGCTCTCGCTCTTCGTCAACACGATACTCGGCCGTGCGCTCGCGGCGCGCGAGGCCGCCGATCAAAGGCGGCAGAAGGCGCTGTCCGAGCTCGAGTCGGCGAACGAGGAGCTCACCGCGCAGGCCGTGGAGATGGAGGCGCAAACCGTCGAGCTCGAGCAGGCGAACGAGGAGCTTCGTTCCGTCACCGATGATCTCGCGAGGCAGCGGGAAGCGGCCGAGCGCGCGAGCGAGCGTGTCGTGAATGTGCTCGACACGATGAGCGACGCGTTCATCTCCTTTGATCGCGATTGGAAGATTCGGCGGCTCAATCGCGAGGGCACACGGCTCACGAACAACACCGGTCCCTCGATCATCGGACGCGACCTCTGGGAGCTGTGGGGGCCCTGGGTCGCTCCGGAGCTCGCGACGAAAATGCGCGAAGCAATGGCCGGCGAGACGGTGGCCCCCTTCGAGTTCGAGGTGGCACCCGACCTCTGGTTCGAGATCCGAATGAACGGCATGTCGGACGGTCTCGCGATCTTCTTTCGCGACATCACTTCGCAGCGTCGCGCGCGCGTCGAGCGCGAGCAGTTGATCGAGCAGGCGCAGGCCGAGCATCGTCGCCTGGTCACCGTCGTGGAGCAGTCGCCGCTCGCGATCTCGATCGTCGAGGCACCGTCCGGCCGTCGGATCGTCGACAACCGCGCCGCCGAAGAGGTGATGGGCATCCCGATGGCGGAGTCGCTCTCGGCCACGACATCAGCAGTCAAGGGATTCAAGGAGGACGGAACACCCCTGTCGCCGGCCGACTGGCCGCTCGCGCGCGCGATCGGCGGCGGGAAGGTGGTGATCAACGAGATGCTCGAGATCGAGCGGCCGAGCGGCGAGCGCCGCCGCATCTGCATCAACAGTGCGCCGGTTCACGATGCGCAGGGCAACGTGGACGCGGGTGTCGCCATCTTCTGGGACGTCACCGAGCAGCACAAAGCCGAACAGGAGCTGCGCAGCGCGCGCCACGAAGCCGAAACGGCGAGCCGCGCGAAGAGCGAGTTTCTCGCGGTCATGTCGCACGAGCTGCGAACGCCGCTGTCGGCGATCATCGGCTACGAGGAGCTGCTCTTCGATGGCATCACGGGCCCTGTAAACGAAGCCCAGCGCACGCAGCTGGCGCGGATCAAGGCCAGCGCGACACATCTGCTCAGTCTCATCGACGAGGTGCTCACACTCTCGCGTGTTGAAGCCGGGCGCGAGGTGGCGCACCCCGAGCGCGTGTCAGCGTTCGCCGCGCTGCACGAGGCCTCGACGATCGCCGAGCCGCTCGCGTCGGAGAAGCAACTCGAATTGAAGTTGGCGCGTGTGCCTAAGGACATCGAGCTCTGGGCCGATCCGACGAAGCTGCGACAGATTCTCCTCAACCTCATCACGAATGCGATCAAGTTCACCGACGCGGGATCCGTCGTCCTCGAAAGCAGCGCGGCCGATGACTGTGTCGAGATTCTCGTGCGCGACACGGGAATCGGGATCGCGCCGTCGGATCACGATCGCATCTTCGATACCTTCTGGCAGGTGGAGCAGAAGTCGACGCGGAAGGTAGGCGGCACGGGGCTCGGGCTGAGTGTGTCACGTCGCCTTGCGCGATTGATGAGCGGGGATCTCACCGTGGAGTCGAAGCTCGGGGCGGGAAGCACGTTCACGCTGCGTCTTCCTCGGCACCGCAAATAGTGAGGATATTCTAATTGGAATAAACACGCGTCGGTCATGCATACGGCAGGCACGGTATGTAATCTGCGGACGCCGGAAGTTACGCCGCGGCATAAACAGTTTGAATTCAAGCGAATACAGGGCGTGGTGATGAAGTCCCCATCCACGCGCGGGAGCACGAATGGAACGTCAGCAGGAGCCCAGCACCGAAGCCGAAGATCGACACCCGCGCCTGTTCGTGATCGATGATGAGCCAAGCATTCGAGCGGCGATCAACCGCTTTCTCACGCGGCGCGGGTGGGATGTGGAAGAGGCCGAGGACGGACGAGTCGCGCTGGACATCCTCCTTCGCTCGGAGCCGAACCGCTACGACGTCGTGATGTGCGATCTGCGAATGCCGCACCTCTCGGGCGCTGAGCTGCATCGCGAGCTGATCGAAAAGCGTCCCGATCTGGTGCAGCGTCTCATCTTCTCCTCGGGAGACGTAGCCTCGACCGAGGCCTCCGAGTTTCTCGCAAGCTCGAAGCGTCCGGTGATCGAGAAGCCGTTCGAGCTCGCGCGGCTCGAGGAGCTGTTGACGCAGGTCCGCGAGACAGCCGGCTCCGCGGACGCCCCCTGACCCTCCGCTCGAACAGGTACTAAAGCGTCTTTGTGATGCAAAGTACTTGCAAATGCGTGCGACTCGTCGCATGATGTATCCGTGTCCACGTCCACCCTCCACAACCGCGCCCTCGACGACCTTCGCTACATTCGCGAGACCATGGAGAGCGCCTCGGCGTTCACCGCGGTGTCCGGCTGGGGGCAGATCACGATGGGCATCGTCGCGTTCGCCGCGGCACTGATCAGTCGCGAGCTCAAGCCCGGGCCCGTGTGGCTGGGCGAGTGGCTCGCGGCTGCGGCGCTCGCCGTGGCAATCGGTGTCGGGTCGAGCGTCTGGAAGGGACGGCGCGCGCGCGAGCCCTTCATCTTCGCGCCGCTGCGCAAGTTCGTGCTCGGCTTCGCCCCGCCGATCTCGGTAGGCGTGGTGCTCACGTTCTACTTTGCGCGGCTCGGCCTGTACGATCTCCTCCCGGCCTGCTGGCTGCTCCTGTACGGCGCCGGCATCATGACCGGGGGAATGTTCTCGGTGCGCTCCGTTCCCGTCATGGGTATCTGCTTCATGGCGCTCGGCTGCGTCGCCGTGCTCGCGCCCCCCGCCTGGACCGCGGCTCTGCTCGCCGCCGGATTCGGCGTGCTGCCCATTGTGTTCGGTGCCCTCATCGCGTGGCGTTACGGTGGCTAGGTCGAGCTCAGCGGCGCGTCGCCGCACCGAAGCGCCCGCCCCGCGCGCCCTGGATGCCTCCGTGGGAAAGGAGGTCGCCAAGGGCTCTCGCGAGCTCGACGAGCTCATCCACCACCGCCTGCGCCTCGGCATGGTGAGTGCGCTTGCAGCGAACGACGAGCTGTCGTTCAGCGAGCTCAAGTCATTGTTGCGCACCACCGATGGCAATTTGAGCGTTCACGCGCGCAAGCTGGAGGACGCGAGCTACGTGACCGTGACGAAGACCTTCGAAGGACGCAGGCCACTCACCACTTACAGACTCGCTCCTGCCGGCCGGCGGGCGCTGCAGCGCTACCTGTCGCACATGGAATCGATCATCCAGGTGACCCGGGACACGCTGGAGCGTTGATAGTGTACACCTCCCGCCACCCCGCTGGCTCGGCAACCAACGCACACTGACACCATGTCGCCACGACTATACACGGATACGCAGCCGCTGCACGTCGCGATCATCATGGATGGAAATGGCCGATGGGCCACCCAGCGTGCGATGCCGCGCGTCGCGGGACATCGCGTGGGCGTGGAAGTCGTGCGCAAGGTCGTCGAGCACGCGCCATCGCTCGGCATCACCACGCTCACGCTGTATGCGTTCAGCAGCGACAACTGGCGGAGGCCGGCCGCCGAGGTGTCGACGCTCATGCGTCTTTTCCGCTCGCGCCTCGTGAGCGAGGTGCCGCGGCTGCTCGACAACAACGTGCGCCTTACCGCGATCGGCCGCCGCGACCGTCTCCCGCTCGCGCTCGCGGACGCGCTTGGGGAAGCGGAAGAGAAAACCGCGAAGGGCACGACGCTCCACATGCGCCTCGCGATCGATTACTCCGCGCGCGATGAGATCTTGCGCGCCGCGCAGCGGCTCGCGTCGGTGAGCGAGGCCACGCGCGAGGACTTCGGCCGCGCGCTCGGCGGCGAGCACGACTCGCGCCCCGCCCCCGATGTCGATCTCGTGATTCGAACGGGCGGTGAGCGCCGGCTGAGCGACTTTCTCCTCTGGGAGTGCGCATACGCCGAGCTGTATTTCACCGACGTGATGTGGCCCGAGTTCGGTCCGCAGGACCTCGAGTCCGCCGTCGAATATTTCCAGAAGCGCGACCGCCGCTTCGGCGCGCTCAGCGCCGCGGGGTAACGTTGTACCCCGAGAAGCCAAGCCGGACGGCGCAACGGGTGGCCGAGCGGCGGGCGGCGCACCAGCTGCTCGACAAGCCTCTCGTGTTCGACGATCCGCTCGCGGTGCGCGTCATCGGCGCACGCGCGGAGGCGAATCTGCCGGAGCAGCCGAAGAATTTCGTTGCCGCGCGCTTCCGCGCGTACATGGCGGCGCGAAGCCGGTTCGCCGAGGATGAGCTCCGCGATGCGGTCGCGCACGGCGTTCGGCAGTACGTGATCCTCGGCGCGGGGCTCGACACCTTCGCATACAGGAATCCGTTTCCGGAGCTGCGCGTGTTCGAGGTCGATCATCCCGCCACGCAGGCGTGGAAGCGCAAGCGGCTCGCGCAGGTCGGAATCCAGGTGCCGTCGTCCATGACGTTTGCGCCCGTCGATTTCAATCGCGAGACATTTGACGATGGATTGAAGAACGCCGGGTTCGACGAAAGCGCGCCGGCGTTCTTCTCGTGGCTCGGTGTCACGATGTATCTCGAGACCGACATCGTGCTCGGGACGTTGCGCGCGATCCGCGAGATGAATGCATCGAACGGTGTCGTGTTCGACTATGCGGTGCCGCGTGAGACGCTGGGGTTCGTGGGACGGCTCGCGCTCGATGCGGTGAGCAGGCGCGTGAAGAAAGCCGGAGAGCCCTTCCGCGGATTCTTTGCTCCAGCGGATCTCATCGCGAAGTTGCGAGCGATGGGGTACTCGCACGTCGAGGATCTGGGGAGCGCGGAGATCGATGCGCGATACTTCAGCGGGCGCACGGACAAGCTGCACGCGAAGGGTCAGTTGGGCCGGCTCATGAGCGCGCGAGGGTAGTGGCCGAGCGACGCGCCTGCGGCGCACGTAAATTGTCCGCATGACCGACGCCAAAAAGATCCATCCGCCAGAGACCCTCGAGGGGTGGTACGCGCTACACCAGCTCTTCGCGCACCCTGTGGGCCTCACCCCCAACGAGAAGGAGCAGGCGAAGACCGCCGCTCTGCTGACGAAGCTCGCCAGGCCCGAGGGTGGCGGATGGAG
>JAQBQC010000445.1 GCA_028287205.1 Gemmatimonadota bacterium | reverse complement strand
TTGAAATTCATGGGAGCTTCCTGCACACCGAAGTTCGTCGCGTTCAGATCGGCGATGCGCGCCATCTCCTCGGTCGTGAGATCCGCGAGATCGCTCGCAGCCGCGAACTCGTCGAGCTGCTCGTTGTCGTAGATGTTGGGAAGAGTCGTCACGATGCGCGGCTCGGCGAGCAGCCACTTGAGCGCGGCCTGGCCGAGGGACATGCGCTTCGTGAGGAACTCGAGCGTGCGCACTTTCTGGATGCCGTTGATGAGCCACGAGCGCGGGCGGTGACGGCGATGGTCGTTTTCCGCGAACACCGTGTCTTCGGTGTATTTGCCCTCGAGCATTCCGGACGCGTGTGTCACGCGAACGTTGAAGACGCAGTCGGGCGCGTGCGCGCGCGCGGCGTCGATCATCGCGGTGCCGGGATGCTGCTCGATGATGTTCCAGATCATCTGGATGGTGTTGATGTCGGGCTCGCGCTCGACGAGCTCGACGGCTTCGTACAGCCATCCGATGGCGGGCCCGAACGCGGCGCCCCACGCACGAATCTTTCCTTCGCGCACGAGCTCGCGCATCGTGTCCCAGATCTCGGGCGTGCGCACGTGCTCCATCTTGATGTTGTGGAGCTGGAGCACATCGATGTAGTCGGTGTCGAGCCGCTCGAGGCACTTGTCGACGGCGAAGCGCATGAACTTCGGCTCGAAGCGCTGCGGCAGCTCGCTCTGTCCGCGGCGCGCCTTCGCGGCTTCCTCGTCGTAGATGTCGTAGCCGATCTTGGTCGCGTAGACGACGTCACTTCGACGTCCCCGAAATGCCTGCGCGAGCTGGAGCTCGCTGCGCCCGTTGCCATACGCGTCGGCGGCGTCGAAGAAGGTGACGCCGTGGTCATCGAGCGAGCGGCGCATCATGTCGATCGCCTGCTCGTCGGTGACATCGCCCCACCATCCGGTGGAGAGCGTCCAGAGGCCGAACCCGACTTCGCTCACGCGAACGCCGGTGCCGGGAAAGGTGCGGTATTTCATGAGAGAAGTCGGGCCGTCTCGGTCGCGAAGTAAGTGAGAATGAAATCCGCGCCGGCGCGCCGAATGCCCATCAACGACTCGAGCATCGCGCGCTCGCGATCTATCCAGCCACGCTCGGCTGCTGCAAGAAGCATAGCGTACTCGCCACTCACCTGATAGGCAGCAACGGGGTAGCCGGTCTCCTGCTTCACGCGCGCGACGATGTCGAGATATGGTCCTGCGGGCTTCACCATCACCGCGTCCGCGCCCTCCTCGATGTCGAGCCACACTTCGCGCATCGCCTCGTCGGAATTCGCCGCGTCCATCTGATAGCCGCGCCGGTCGCCGGACTGCGGCGTCGACTCGGCCGCTTCGCGAAACGGGCCGTAGAATGCCGACGCGTACTTCGCGGCGTACGCGAGGATGGCTGTGCTCGTGAGCTTCTGGCTATCGAGCGCGCGGCGAATCGCGCCGACGCGACCGTCCATCATGTCGCTCGGCGCGACGATGTCCGCGCCCGCGGCCGCGTGCGCGAGCGCGGCGCGCGCGAGCAGCTCGAGCGTCGCGTCGTTGTCCACCTCACCGTCGCGCAGAATTCCGCAGTGTCCGTGATCGGTGTACTCGCACATGCACACGTCGGTGATCACGACGATCTGCGGAAACTGCTTCTTGAGCGCGCGCACGGCGTTCGGCACCGGGCCTTTGTCATCCCACGCCGACGAGCCCGTCGCATCCTTGCTGTCGGGAAGGCCGAAGAGAATGACGCCGCCCACACCCTCCTCACTCGCTTCGTCGACGTCGCGCAGCATCTCATCCACGGAGAGCTGAGACACGCCGGGCATCGAGCCCACCGGCTTTCGGACCTTCGATCCGGAGCGCACGAACAGCGGCAGCACGAGCTGCGAGGCCGAGAGGTGTGTCTCCTGGATGAGGCGCCGCAGCGGCTCGGTGCGGCGGAGCCTGCGCGGGCGGTATTCGGGAAAGGAGGGCATGCTACTAATAGTTGACCGAGTCAAGTAATGTGCGCACGGCCTATTCCGGCTGTGGCGACGGGATTTTGGCGCTGCTCTCGCGCATCGAGGCGAGGATCTCGGTGGCGCCCTCGCTCCGCATCGTCGCGGCGAGCGCTCTGCCCGCAACGATCGCCGTTTGCTCGCCGATGACGATCGACCCGCGCACGATGCGTTTGCCCTGGAGATCGCTCACCAGCGCGTGAAGTACGGCGTCGGAGCCCTCGCCCATGAGCAGCGCGCCGATCGGCACCTGGCATCCGCCGTCGAGTGCGGCGAGCAGCGCGCGCTCGGCCGTCGCCGCGAAGGCACTCGGCGCGTGATGAATGGGCGCGAGCAGCTCCGCCATCCGCGCATCGTCCGCTCGCGCCTGTACTGCGATCACTCCCTGCCCCGCCGCCGGAAGCCAGTCCGGCGCGTCGAGCCACGCGTCGATGCGCTGCTCCGCCTCGAGCCGCTTGAGTCCCGCGCCCGCCTGGATCGCGGCGTGCACCTGCCCCTCGTCCACCGTGCGCAGCCGCGTCGGCACGTTGCCGCGCAGCTCCACCACCTCGAGATCCGCGCGCCGATGCAGCAGCTGCGCGCGCCGGCGCAGGCTCGATGTCCCGACGCGGCTGCCCCGGGGCAGCTCGTCCAGCGACTCGGCGCCCACGC
>JAQBQC010000408.1 GCA_028287205.1 Gemmatimonadota bacterium | reverse complement strand
TTCTCCGTGGAGCAGGCGGACACGCTCGCGGCGATGAGCGATCGCTTCTCCGCGCGCGCGACGGCGGAGGCGATGCAGGCGGACGCGGATGTCGCGTACGACAGCGACGGCCGCGACGGCAACAGTGATGCGGCCACCGCCGAGCGGATTGGGAGCCATCTCGTGCACGGCACGGAGGTGGTGAACCGCACGCGCGCGCTCGAGGAGAAGGAGCGCAACGTGCGCGAGAGCGAGCGCGAGGAAAGGCGAAAGACGAAGCCGACATCGAAAGCCGATCGCCCGAAGCCCAACGCGGCGTACGAGCCGTACGGAAGTCCGAACGCGCAGTCGACGAATCGCGAGCTTCCCGCATGGATGGATCCGCATGCGGAAGCCACTCACAACGAGCGAAGAAATCCGAACACGGCGCTCCGCTCCACCGATCCCGGCACGCTGCTGCGGCGCGCGGGGCTCGATCCGGACGACGCACGCGTGCGCGCACTTCCGCTCATCGTGAAGGGGATGCACAACATCCCGCGGCACCGCTCGATCCACGTGGGCGGGTTCGTGCTCACCGCGGAGCCGCTCTCCACCATCGTGCCGATCGAGCCGGCATCGATGGAGAATCGCACCGTCATTCAGTGGGAGAAGGACGATGTCGAGGCGATGGGGCTCGTGAAGATCGATCTTCTCGGGCTCGGCATGCTCACGCTGATCCAGGATTGCCTCAAGTACATCCGCACGATGCGCGGCCACACGATCGACCTGTGGACGCTCGACTTCGATGATCAGGCCGTGTACGACGATCTCTGTGCGGCCGACACGATCGGCGTGTTCCAGGTGGAGAGCCGCGCGCAGATGAACACGCTGCCGCGACTCAAGCCGCGCTGCTTCTACGATCTCGTCGTCGAGGTCGCGCTCATTCGCCCGGGCCCGATCCAGGGCGAGATGGTGCATCCCTATCTCCGGCGCAAAGCGGGCGAAGAGGAAGTGACGTACCCGCATCCCTCGCTCGAGCCGATCCTCAAGCGCACGCTCGGCGTGCCGCTCTTCCAGGAGCAGGGGATGCAGGTGGCGATCGCCGCCGCAGGCTTCACACCCGGCGAAGCGGACAACCTCCGTCGCGCGATGGGACACAAGCGCAGCCGCGAGCGGATGGCCGACATCTGCCAGAAGATGATCGACGGGATGCTGAAGAACGGGTTCTCGCAGGATGTGGCGCAGCGGATCTACAATCAGATCAACGCCTTCGCCGACTACGGCTTTCCCGAGTCGCACGCGGCGAGCTTCGCGCTGCTCGTGTACGCGAGCGCGTATCTCAAGCACTACTACGCGCCCGAATTCCTCGCGGCGATTCTGAACGCGCAGCCGATGGGCTTCTACTCGCCGGGAACGCTCATCGAGGATGCGAAGCGCCACGGTGTGGTCGTGCTCCCGGTGGATGCCTCGCGCTCGCGCTACGACTCGACGCTCGAGCCGGTGGGCACCAGCTTCGCGGTGCGGCTCGGCCTTCGTCTCGTGCGCGGGATCGGCGGCAAGTCGCGCGAGCTGCTGCAGCGCGCGGTCGAGAGCGGCGGCACCTTCGCGTCGATCGGCGATGTGGTGTCGCGCTCGGGACTCGAGCGGCGCGCCCTGCGCGCGCTGGCGGAGGCAGGCGCGCTCGACTGCTTCGTGCCGGATGAGCCCAGTGCGAGGCGGCGGCGCGCGGCGGTGTGGCGGATGCTCGAGATCGAGCGCGGCGACGCGGGGCCGCTCGCGCCGTCGCGCATCAAGCTCGATGTGCCGACGCCCGTGGCCGCGATGTCGCCGCGCGAGATCACCGCGTCGGATTATCGGATGACGGGGCTCTCGCTCAACGGACACCCAATGCGCCACCTCCGCGCGATGCTGCGCGAGAACGGCGTGCGCTCGGCGCGCGAGATCATGGCGCTGCCGGACGGCACACGCAACGTCGCGGCGGCGGGGCTCGTGATCTGCCGGCAGCGGCCGGGCACGGCGAAGGGATTCGTGTTCCTGACGCTCGAGGATGAGACGGGGCTGGTGAACGTCGTCGTGCTGCCGAAGCTGTTCGAGAAGCAGGCACTCATGATCTCGACGACGCCACTCATTCTCGTGCGCGGCACACTGCAGGTGGAGCAGACGGTGGTGAATCTGAGGGGCGAGCTGTTTCGGGAGCTGAAAGCGGGAGAGGAGCTACGAGGGTGGAAGGGGCACGATTTTCATTGATGGACGCACGCGAGTGTTGCCGATGCTGCCGATCAGTGATAGAAATCGAGGAACACGGATGGAGCAGATCGAACCTCGACCATGCGGCAGGAAGGATGGCAGCCGACCACCTGCGCGAATGAAGCGAACGAGGCGATCGTCCCAGTCATGATGAGAACGCGAGTGACTCGCGACACGACGCTGCAGCCCGGCGAGATCGTGGGGAAAGCAGTGTGGGCATACTCCGGTGAATCCGCCCGGCAGGTACAGGTATCCGCGATCGGCAGCGAAATTTCCACGTATGTCGATACAGGCGGAAACTTTCATCTGTCTCGACTGTCCCGCGATTCCGTGTCCTTGCAAGCTCGAGGTATGGGGCTGCGTGTCGATACAATTCTCGTCGACACGCGCACGGGCGCTGCCGTGCTAATCGCCATGCACTGGAGGTGCACGCGGTAACCGGCGCCCCAGGTGAGACAGGTCAGAACCATGCAAAGTCGCGACGACCGCCGTTGCAGAATCGATCGGCTGTCGCACAGCTTGTGAGATGCGCCCATTCGCCATCATCGCCAGTCTCGCCCTGGCCGCCGCGCTCGCCGCCTGCTCGCACCCGGGGTCCTCCGTGCGCGCGACCGCCTCGCCTACGCGCCCCCCCGCCCCGCTCTCCGCGTCACAGGTCGCCGCGCGCCAAACGCTCCTCTCTGCCGACTCCTCGCTCTCCCTCCTCGCCAGTCGCTCCCTCCACGATGCGATTGCCTCCGGCGCCACCGACGATGTCGTGATGCTCATGCCCTCGCTCGCGCGCATCGGCACGCGCGACAGCGTCCTCGCCGCTCTCGACTCCCTCAACGCGGTCACGAATCGCACGCTCAGCTGGCGCCCCATCCGCGCCGAGCTGTCGGCTGACGGCACGCGTGGCTACACGTATGGGTACGGCCGGCGCGTCGCGCGCAGCGACACGCTCACCTCCGTCGTGCCGATCCAGTATCTCTCGTTCTGGCGTCGCGAGTCCGACGAATGGAAGCTCGTGGCGTGGCTCATCTCGGCCGGTGGCGCCGACGCTCCAACCACGGCGCCGGACGCATGCGCGCATCCCGAAGGCCCCACATACGTCGCGACGCACGACTCGACGGCGATCGCGACCGTGCGCGCAGCCGACCTCGACTTCTCCGCGCGCTCGCAAAAGGCCGGGGCCGCTGCCGCCTTCCGCGAGTTCGTGGCTCCCGATGGCGCATCGATCGGCACCGGTGCAACCGAAATCATCTGCGGCAGCGAGGCAGTTCCCAACGGCGTTGCCGCACTCGGCCCCGGCGCGCTCATCTGGGCGCCGCGCGTCGCCGATGCCGCGCCGTCCGGCGATCTCGCCTACACGTCCGGTGACGCGATCATCCACATCGGCAAGGACATCTCCTACAGCAACTATCTCACGGTCTGGAAGCGCCTTGCCGACGGCAGGTGGCGCTTCGTCGCAGACGGCGGAAACTCGGCGCCCGCGCCCTCGACGTCGCGCTGAGCCGCCGCCAAGGCACGAGTCCGCTCGCCGCGCCTACTGTCGTCCGCGGAACAGCCTCCCTCCCGCGCGCGTTTCTCGTCCAGACCGCTACTCTTCATCATCATCGGTAAGGGCTCGTGCTTTGCAACGGTGAGAGCGACCCGGCGCGGATGGCGCGCCCGTACAGTCTCATCGTTCAGGAGTATTTTCATGGCCGCAAACTCACCCTCCCTGTCCGGCAAGCGCGTCGCGATTCTCGCGACCGATGGCGTCGAGCAGGTCGAGCTCACTGAGCCTCGCAAGGCACTCGATGCCGCGGGCGCGAAGACGAAAGTGGTTTCCCCGAAGTCCGGCTCGATCAAAGGATGGAATCTCACCAACTGGGGTGACGACATCAAAGTCGATGTCGCGCTCGACAGCACCAGCCCAGATGACTTCGACGCCCTGATGCTTCCCGGCGGCGTCATGAATCCCGATACACTTCGCATGAACGAGGATGCGGTGAACTTCGTCCGCGCCTTTTTCGAAGCCGGCAAGCCCGTTGCGTCGATCTGTCACGGCCCCTGGATGCTCGTCGAAGCCGACGTCGTTCGCGGACGCAACGTGACCTCGTGGCCGTCGCTGCGCACGGATCTCAGGAACGCCGGCGCCAACTGGACGGACAGCGAATCGGTAACCGATCACGGGCTCGTCACCAGCCGCAAGCCCGACGACATCCCCGCCTTCAGCAGGAAGATGATCGAGGAGTTCGCGGAGGGCGTGCACGAAGAACAGCGCGCGTCGGTACACGCGGGTGCGTCTCGTTGATCGAGCGCCTCGCGCGATGACATCGTGCGCCCGGGGCCCGCGCTGGCCCCGGGCGCACGTTCGTTTGCTCACTCACGTTCCTCACCGGTAACGAATGCAGCATCGAAAACTCGGAACACAGGGACTCGAAACGTCCGCCATGGGGCTCGGCTGCATGGGGATGTCGGATTTCTACGGCGACCGCAGCGATCAGGGTGAATCCGTCGCGACGATTCACCGCGCGCTCGAGCTCGGGGTGAACTTCCTCGACACCGCCGACGCGTACGGGCCGCACACCAACGAACAGCTCGTCGGCAGAGCGATCAAGGGGAAGCGCGACCAGTACGTGATCGCCACGAAGTTCGGCATCGTGCGTGACGCGAACGATCCGCTCAAACGGGGCATCAACGGCCGCCCCGAATACGTACGCGCATCCGTCGAGGGCTCGCTCAAGCGGCTCGGCATCGACACGATCGATCTCTACTATCAGCATCGCGTCGACATCAACACGCCAATCGAGGACACGGTCGGCACGATGGCCGATCTCGTGCGCGAAGGAAAGGTCAAGTACATCGGGCTCTCCGAGGCGGGCCCGGAAACGCTGCGCCGCGCAAATGCCGTGCATCCGATCTCGGCGCTGCAAACGGAATATTCGCTCTGGAGCCGCGAGCCCGAAGACGAGATCATTCCCGCGTGCCGTACGCTGGGCATCGGCTTCGTTCCGTACTCGCCGCTCGGACGCGGATTTCTCACGGGCGCGTTCAAGAGCATCGAGGACTTGCGCTCCGATGATTTTCGCCGCAGCTCACCCCGCTTTCAGGGGGAGAACTTCGCGAAGAATCTCGAGCTCGTGCGCCACATCGAGCGGCTCGCTGCCGAGAAGGGGTGCACGCCGTCGCAGCTCGCGCTCGCGTGGGTGCTCGCGCAGGGCAACGACATGGTGCCGATCCCCGGCACGAAGCGCCGCCAGTACCTCGAGGAAAATATCGATGCCATCAACGTGACGCTCACGCGCGCCGATCTCGAGCGCATCGACGAGATCGCACCGAAAGGCGCCGCCGTCGGCGATCGCTATGCAGCCGAATCGATGAAGGTGCTCGGCCGATGAACCATCTCTTTCCGCACCACCAACCGTCCGGAGAACGCCGCATGAACCGTCCGACCGCCTCACTGCTCACCGTCGCTTTCTCCGTCGCCCTCCTGGTCATCCC